>CAYQOI010000133.1:0-8359 GCA_964419085.1 uncultured Cytophagia bacterium
CATTGACCAATCTGGTGATGCTGATCATCGGCACAGCCCTGGCGTCGTGGATCGGTACCACCGGCGCTGCGATGGTGCTGATCCGCCCCTACATCCGAATGAACCAGTATCGCAAGTCCAAGGTGCATTTGATTATCTTTTTCATTTTTCTGGTAGCCAATATCGGCGGGTCTTTGACGCCACTGGGGGACCCCCCGCTTTTTCTGGGCTTTTTGCACGGCGTGGAGTTCTTCTGGACCTTCAACATTTTTTCAGAAATGAGCTTGGTGGCGGGAACACTGCTATTCGTGTTTTTCATCTGGGACAGTTATATGTTCCGCAAAGAGGGATGGCACGAGAAGATCCATCTCATCGACACGCACGTGGACCTGCCGGATGACGTAGAAGATCAGTTGGTGGTGGAGGAAGAGGTGGAGATCGAGAACCCCACGTCCCACAAGATGCAGGAGAAAACGTACCGCATGAATGTACAAGGGCTATTCAACGTGCTCTTTTTGGGTGGCGTCATCGGCGGCGTGCTCTTTAGTGGAAAGGTGCACCTGGGGGATGTCACTGTGCTTGGCGTACACATGCAGGTGGAAAACATCGTGCGCGACCTGTTTTTGATTCTCATGGGACTCTGTTCTTTGCGCTTTACGCCCAAGGCATTCCGGGACGGAAACGATTTCAACTGGTTCCCCATCATCGAAGTCGCCAAGCTGTTTGCCGGAATCTTCATCACTATCATTCCGGCCCTGGCCATGTTGCGGGCCGGAGAGGCGGGACAGCTACGCTTTGTGATCGATGCCGTCCGTCATCCGAGCCACTATTTCTGGACCACCGGCGCCTTGTCGAGTTTTCTGGATAATGCCCCGACCTATCTGGTGTTTTTCAATACCGCATTAGGTAAGTTTGGTCAAACGGTAGAGTGGTTGATGAGCGACGGCGCGCATTACTTAAAGGCCATCAGCACCGGAGCCGTGTTCTTCGGTGCCATGACTTACATCGGGAACGCGCCGAATTTTATGGTGAAATCCATCGCGGAGCAGTCGTCCATAAAAATGCCTAGCTTTTTCGGCTACATGGTATTCTCGCTGCTGATTTTGGTGCCGCTGTTCGCGTTAACGACCTTGGTCTTCTTTCTATGATTACGATCCTTTTTTTCTCGCTGGCCATCCTCGCCATCGCATCGGCCATGATGATGATTCTGCACCGGAATCCCATCTACTGCGCGCTTTTTCTGATCATCACGATGTTTTGCGTAGCAGGACTCTATGTGCTGTTGAACGCGCCGTTCATCGCCGCGGTTCATATCATCGTCTATGCCGGAGCGATCATCGTTTTGTTCCTTTTTGTAATCATGTTGCTGGACCTCAAGAGCGACATCCGGAAGGAAAAGCCCCGTGTGTGGGCGCAACTGGTGGGGATCGGTTTAGCCGCGGTGCTTTTAATCCAGTTGGCGCTTTTTGTTAAGGCGAGCGGCACCGCCACCGCGTTGCTGCAGCCTCCGGAAGGCGGAGCTGTCGTGGGAAGTACCGTTTCGGTGGGCAAATTGTTGTACACGACCTACCTCTTTCCGTTTGAATTGGCGTCGGTTTTGTTGCTTTCGGCGATCATCGGCGCGGTCATTCTTGCCAAGCAGAGGTTGCGGTCATGATCATTCCCACATCATATTACTTGATTCTGAGCGGGATTCTTTTTACTATCGGAGTCGTGGGCGTTTTGACGCGGCGTAACGCCATCGTCATCTTTATGTCCATCGAGCTGATGCTGAACGCGGTGAACCTGACTCTGGTGGCCTTTTCGCGGCAACTAGGCGGGCTGGACGGTCAGGTGTTCGTGTTCTTCGTCATGGTAGTGGCTGCGGCAGAGGTGGCCGTCGGCCTTGCGCTGATTGTGGCCATCTACCGGCTGAAAGATTCTGTTTATGTGGATGAAATCAATCTGATGAAATGGTAGTTCACCTCCTACAGTTCGGACCTTTGCGATAACGGAGACGACCAGGGGACCATGGCACATTACATCTGGCTTGTACCGCTTTTTCCGCTGCTCGGCTTTCTGTTCAACGGCCTACTGGGCTATCGTTTCAAGGAAAAGCCCATCGGGATCATTGCCTGCGTTGCCATCGGCCTGTCGTTTTTGGTTTCGGCAGGCATTTTTTTGCAATTGCTCGGCCTGACGCCCGAGCAGCGTTTCTTTAGCGAAATCGTCTACCGTTGGATCGAAACCGGGCGGTTCTCCATCAATGTCGGATTTCTGGTGGACCCGCTCTCCATCGTCATGAGCCTGGTGGTGACCGGCGTGGGCCTGCTGATTCACATCTATTCCATCGGCTATATGGCGGGCGACCGCGGATTTGCGCGCTACTTCGCTTTCCTCAATCTGTTTACCTTCGCGATGCTCCTACTTGTGCTCGCGGACAACTTTTTGCTCTTGTTCGTCGGCTGGGAAGGTGTCGGCTTGTGCTCCTATCTGCTCATCGGGTTCTGGTTCGAGAACAACGATTATGCCTACGCCGGCAGGAAAGCGTTTGTGGTGAACCGGGTTGGGGATTTTGGTTTTCTGCTGGGCATGTTTCTGATCTTCATGCATTTTGGCACGCTCAATTTCGACTCGGTTTTCAGTCGCGCGCCCGAGGTTTTGACCGCAGGCGTCGCAACGGCCATCACACTCCTGCTTTTTGTGGGCGCGACCGGCAAATCTGCACAGATTCCCCTGTACATCTGGTTGCCCGACGCCATGGCCGGCCCAACCCCGGTGTCAGCGCTCATCCACGCCGCGACCATGGTGACCGCCGGCGTCTACATGGTGGCACGCTGCCATGCACTTTTCCTGCAATCGCCTTTCACGCTGCATGTCGTGGCGATTATCGGTCTGGCCACCGCGTTGCTCTCTGCCACCATTGCGATGGTGAACACGGAC
The DNA here is from genome assembly GCA_964419085.1 of uncultured Cytophagia bacterium. Lineage (GTDB taxonomy): Bacteria > Zhuqueibacterota > Zhuqueibacteria > Oceanimicrobiales > Oceanimicrobiaceae > CAYQOI01. The sequence goes on from CAYQOI010000133.1 coordinate 2,902, forward strand.
ATCAAGAAGGTGCTCGCGTATTCCACCATCAGCCAATTGGGCTACATGTTTTTGGCCTGTGGCGTGGCCGCGTTCGGCGCGGGGATTTTCCACGTCACCACGCATGCTTACTTCAAGGCGCTGCTTTTCTTGAGCGCTGGGAGCGTGATGCACGCGCTGCACAACGAAACCGACATGACCAAGATGGGAGGACTGAAGAAAGCTCTGCCCATCACCTACAAAGTTTTTCTGGTGGGTGCGCTGGCGCTGGCCGGCGTGCCGTTTTTTTCCGGCTTCTTTTCCAAAGATGAGATTCTCTGGAAGACGGTGAGCAACGCGGAACTGGGGGGCTTCAAGATGTGGTTTGTCGGAGCGGCCGTGGCGGGTCTGACCGCGTTTTACATCTTTCGGTTGATCTATCTCACTTTTCACGGGCGCTCGCGTGTCCCCGAGGATGTGGCGAAGCACGTGCACGAATCGCCAAAGGTCATGACCGTTCCGCTGGTCATCCTCGCTTTTCTCTCTGTTGTGGGGGGCTTTGTGGGCATCCCGCACATATTCAATGGCTTCGAGCACTTCCTCGACCCCGTTTTCACCCGATATGTGTCCGCGGAAGTCTCTACCGCAGACCCCGACCTGGTCAAGTTGGAGTTCAGCTTCATGGCGATTTCGGTGCTCATCGCGTTTCTGGGCATCGGCTTTGCGTATCTGCTTTACGTGCTCAAGCCGTCACTGCCGGAACAGATCGCGGGCAGGGTGAAAGGGGTTTACCGATTTCTGTGGAACAAATGGTACGTGGATGAGATGTATGACGTTTTGATCGTCCGTCCCCTGAAGACCATCTCAGATGTGGTGCTTTGGCGGTGGTTGGATGTAAGAATCATCGATGGTTTCGTGAACGCAGTGGCCGCGGTGCTCGGTCGGGTGAGCTCGCGTCTGCGCCGCGTTGAAACCGGGGTGGTGCAGAATTATGCGCTCTCCATCGTTATCGGTGTGGTTGTCCTGGTCGGCTATTTCTTGTTGAAATGATGAATATCCCAATTCTTTCGATCGTTACGTTCTTGCCGCTTCTGGGTGCGCTCGCGCTGATGTTCATGCGGTCGGACCGGATTGAAGGCATCAAGCGCGTGGCATTTGGAGCGTCGCTGCTCACGTTCCTCCTCTCGCTACCGCTCTATTTTGGCTTCCAGTCCACGGCGGCGGTGCAGTTCGAGGAGGTTCGCCCGTGGATTCCGGCGTTCGGTGTGCAGTACCATCTCGGCATCGACGGTCTCAGCCTTTTCATGGTGCTGCTGACCACCTTTCTGACGCCCATCGTGGTGCTCTCTTCCTGGCAGGCTATCACCAAGAATGTGAAGGGCTACATGATCTCGATGCTTGTTCTGGAAACGGGCATCCTCGGCGTGTTTGTTTCGCTGGACCTGTTCATGTTTTATGTGTTCTGGGAGGTCATGTTGGTGCCGATGTATTTTATCATCGGCATGTGGGGCGGCGAGAACCGGATCTACGCGGCGGTCAAGTTCTTTCTGTACACCCTGGTGGGCAGCCTTCTGATGCTGGTGGCGATTTTGGTCCTGTACTTCTACCACGCCGGCGTCACCGGAACCTACACGTTTGACATCCTGCGCCTGCAGCAGATCGATATACCCCTGGGTTACCAGACCTGGCTGTTTCTGGCCTTTGGGCTGAGTTTCGCCATCAAAGTGCCCATTTTTCCGTTTCACACCTGGCTGCCCGATGCCCACGTGGAAGCGCCGACGGGGGGAAGCGTGATTTTGGCCGGCGTTCTGCTGAAAATGGGAACCTACGGTTTTCTGCGCTTTTGTTTGCCGCTTTTCCCGTCCGCCGTGGCCAAATTCACGCCGCTGATCTTTGCTCTGGGAGTGATCGGCATCATCTACGGCGCGTTGGTCGCGATGGTGCAGCCGGACCTGAAGAAGCTGGTCGCGTACTCCAGCGTCAGCCACCTGGGCTTCGTCATGCTCGGCATTTTTGCCCTCAACAACCAGGGCATTCAGGGTGGGCTGATTCAGATGGTGAACCACGGACTCTCTACGGGCGCGCTGTTTCTCATCGTGGGGATGATCTATGAGCGCCGCCACACGCGTCTCATCGCGGAGTTTGGGGGATTGGCAAAACAAATCCCGATCTTTACGACATTTTTCATGGTTGTCACGCTATCTTCCATCGGGTTGCCCGGCTTGAATGGTTTTGTCGGCGAGTACCTGATTCTTCTGGGAACCTTCTTGAGCAAGAAGATTTTCGCGATTCTCGGTGCAACGGGCGTGGTCCTGGGCGCGGTCTATATGCTGCGGATGTTTCAAAGCGTGATGTTCGGTAAGCTCGACAAGGGCGAAAACCAGAAGTTGCTCGACCTGTCCCGTCGCGAGATCGCAGTCTTGGTCCCGGTGGTGGCGTTCATCGTTTTTATCGGGGTTTACCCCAATGCCTTTTTGAAAAAGATGGAACCTTCGGTCAACCATCTTATCGAGACGGTTCAAGCGAAACAGGCACGGTTGGGAACGGAGACATTTTTTGCGGTTGAGAAAGCACCGATCAGGCCTGCTGTGAAACAACCTTCTGAGAAATGAAAGAATTGGTCTTGTCTTCTGAAAATCTGCTGGCGGTTTCTCCCGCCATCGTACTCACCCTCACCGGATTTTTGGTGGTCATCTTGCGGCTGGTGAATGTCCGGATTTCGCGCGCCGTGCTGCTGTTCATCACGGTGGCCGGCATGGCCGTGGCCGCTCTCTTTTCTCTCCGGCTGTGGGGCGACGGGATTGTGGGCTTCGGGGGAATGGTCTCCTCCGATCCCTTTGCGTTGACCTTCAATTTCATCTTTTTGCTGGGTGCCGTTCTGAGTGTCCTGCTTTCTTCCAACGATTATGAAGAAAGCTACCTGCTCTACGCGGAGTATTTCGCGATTGTGCTCTTTGCCACCGTGGGCATGGTGTTGATGGCAGCCAGTACCAATCTGGTGGTGCTTTTCCTGGGGCTTGAAACGCTGTCCATTTCCCTTTACGTTTTGGCCGGCATCAAGCGCAACGAGGAAAGGTCTCTGGAAGCCGCGTTCAAATACTTTCTGCTGGGGGCGTTCGCCAGCGCATTCTTGCTTTACGGAATCGCGTTTATCTACGGCTCCACCGGTACGCTGGATTTGCGCAACGTCGCCACCTTCGTGACCCATTCCTCGGTTGCGGAAGCGCCGCTGTTGATGTTAGGTGCGTTGCTGGTCATCGTGGGGCTGGGCTTCAAGATCGCTATGTTTCCTTTTCACATGTGGGCGCCGGACGTTTATCAGGGGGCGCCGACTCCCATCACCGCCTTTATGTCCACCGGCTCAAAGGCGGCGGGGTTTGCGGCCATGCTGCGCGTGCTCTTTTCTGCCACCGACGGGACCGCGGCGGATTGGACCGCGGTGTTCTGGGTGCTGGCTGTCTTGACCATGACCGTGGGAAACATCTCTGCGTTGCTGCAAAAAAATGTCAAGCGCATGCTGGCGTACTCATCCATCGCGCACGCAGGCTACATTCTTGTGGGGCTCGTGGCCTGGAACTCGATGGGTGCGGCGAGCATGGTGTTCTACCTTCTGGCTTATACTTTTATGAATGTCGGGGCCTTTGGCGTGATTTCTTATTTGGCCGGGAAGGAGAGCGAATTTCAGGAGTTGGACGATCTGCGCGGCCTGGCCTTTCAGCGGCCCACCGCCGCCATCGTGATGGCGATCTTCATGTTTTCCCTGGCGGGCTTGCCGCCTACCGCCGGATTCGTCGGTAAATTCTATATCTTTAGCGCGGCGGTCAAGGCCGGCCACGTACCGTTGGTGATCATCGGCGTGGTGAACTCGATGATATCTGCGTACTACTATTTGGGGCTGGTGGTGACCATGTTCATGCGACAACCCGCTCGGGATTGGGGCCCGCAGAAACGTCTGCCCTCGGTCGCGTTGAGCCTGGCGGTGGCGGTCGTGGGAACGTTCGCGTTGGGCTTGTTTCCTTCCGCGCTCATGGACCAGATCCAGGCGTTCATCAGCTCCATGATCTAATTTACTACGGCGGGATAGTTCTATGATGGCGATAAAGGAGTCGCAGCGCTCCTTTTTGTATTTGTGCACTGAGCTACGATGAGTGAGCACTACATAGATATTCTCGAAGAGGTCAAAAACGACCGAAGCTCAGGGGCGTGGGTCGTCGCACAGCGCACCATCGATTGTCTGCAGGCCCTGTCCAGCGAAAAGGCTCAGGCCGACGCGGGCGAACTCATCTCCGAGGTGGAGCGCGTTGCGGCCGAGATTCTCAAGGCCCAGCCGGGGATGGCACAGCTCATTCACTTGTTCAACTCGCTTTTCCAGATGATGGAGCAAGCATCCTCCAGCGACACGCTGGTGCTTTCGCGCAAGATCGCGGGCGAGGCCACTCGCTTCGATGAGAATTGTGTCAAGGCGGTGACCCGTGTCGCGGAAATCGGTGCGGAGTTGATCGCGCCGGACTCCGTGGTGCTCATCCATAGCAACAGCAGCACGGTCTATCAGGTGCTCAAGAAAGCGCACGATGACAGCAAGTCGTTTCAGGTGATTCTCACCGAATCGCGGCCTATGTGCGAGGGAAGGACTTGTGCCGAAAGGCTCTCGCAGTTGGGCATCCAATGCCTCTATCTCATCGACGCGGCCATCAGCAAGGGGGTCGAGCGCGCGGACATCGTCCTTTTGGGCGCGGATAGTTTGTCGGAGAACTCGCTGGTGAACAAGGTCGGCGCCAAGGCCATTTCCTTGTTGGCCAGAGAGGCCGTCATCCCGTGCTACACCGCGTGTGAATCCAGCAAGTTCATGCCACAAAAGCTCAGTCTCAAGAAGGAGGTGCCCCGCGACCCCAGCGAGGTCTGGAAAGACGCCCCGGCCGACATCAACATCGAGAACTACTATTTCGACATCGTTCCCCTCGACCTCTTTACCGGCGTGATCACCGAAGAGGGCGTTCTCACCCCAACCGAGGTAGGTGGAAGAATTCGCGCTCAGAAGCTCCATCCCAAAATCCTGGAAATGCTCAAATAGAAGGTCTTCAATATGCAGTTGGAATGTGTCTTCGGCGACCTCGACGGCCGCGCCTTCGACGTGCTGCTTCTCGGCTTGTTTAAGAACGGGAAAGGACCGCTCAACATCCCGGACGGCCCGCTCAAAGAGTTTTGTCGAACCTTTCTCCAATCGCAGAAATTCTCAGGCGATTGGGGGGAACGCCAGGTGGTACACACGCTGGGCCAGTTGCCGACCGCGCGACTCTGCTTTGTGGGTTTGGGCGAGGAGGAGAATTACGATGTTCGGCGACTGTGGCAGGCGGTGAGCGGCGCTGCTCGTCTGCTCAACGGCGCGGGTGTGTCCCATCTGGCTGTGGCGCTGGAGAGCTTCCATGCGTCCGAACTACCCTCTGACGTCGTCGCGCGGACCGTGGTGGAGGGCGTGCATTTCGGCGGGTATGAATACACG
>CAYQOI010000134.1:0-8042 GCA_964419085.1 uncultured Cytophagia bacterium
AGAAGACCGAGCGGTTTTCCGCTCACAGTGATCTGAACAGCCCAACCCGATTTCAGCGCGGCGGTCGTGTTGAAATGGTAGTCTTCCTCGAGTTGGCCGTTTATTTCTCCGGCGAGGTAATTAGACTCTTGCCCCCATGGGGCACGACCTCCCAGGCCGCCCTGCATGTCCGATTTGATCCGGTCCAGGTCCCGCTTGGACAGCGTTTGCGGGGACAGGATTTGCACCGCGGGCTCAGAAAACCGGTAGGTTGCGGCCAGCAACGCGCCCTCGCTGACATCCACCACAGCCTGGCGGAGAAAGCGCAACAAATTGTCCACTGAGTGGGCTGCGGTAAGTTCGGTCAAGTCGATCCTTACTTGTCGACTCACGGCGCTCTTTTGGTCAATTTGGGTCATGGCCTGCCGTCCATTCAAAATCCCGTCAACCTTGCGTAAGCGAGAAACAACGTTTGCCCGAAACAGATGAGGATTACGGTCGCGAGGGAGATAAACGGGCCAAAGGGCACCGTGCTGCCCATGCGGAGTTTTCTGGTCCCCAGGCCGATGGCGATGACCGGCAAGGCGATGAAGAAGGACAGGAAGAGCGCCACCACCACCTTCGGACCGAGAAAGGCTCCCACCATCGCTCCCAGCTTGATGTCGCCCCCTCCCATGCTATCTTGCTTGAACATGCCTTTTCCCAGAATCCCAACCAGCCACAGAAAACCGCCGCCTAGCAGAACGCCTGCAACCACGGTGCTCACGCCGAGCTTCCGCAGAAAGAGCGAAGATGCCATTCCGATCACCAGGCCGGGAAAGGTCAGCACATTCAAGATCAGTTTTGTGTCAAGGTCGATGAAACTGATAGGAAGTAAAAACAAAATCAGGATGGAATAATGAAGGAACGCCGGCCCAAAACCGTAATGGCGCCAAACCAGGACCAGGAGCAAACCGGTGAGGAACTCCACCACCGGGTACCGAATGGGAATGGGCGATTTGCAGTTGCGACACTTTCCTCCCAGGATGAGATAACTGACCAACGGAATCTGATGCGTGAGAGGAATGGACTTCTTGCACTGCGGACAGTACGAAACCGGCCATACAATGGACTTCTTTCTCGGAAGGCGGTAGATGCAAACGTTCAGGAAGCTTCCAAGAATCGAGCCGAAGAAGAAAACCAAAGCTGTCTGCGCGTTGTCCACGGCCGTGCTATCGGTTCACCGCATCTTGAACTCGCTGAACCGCGCTGCTCAAGGTGTAGCCCTGGTCCAGGTAATCCTTGATTTGTTTCAGAATGTTGAAGTCGTGAGTAGAATAGCGTTTAAACTCGCGGGAGCCCATGGTGATCATCCTGGGTTTGACGATCCCTTTCAGCTCCCAGTAATACAATTGCCGCAAGCTGATGTTCAGTTTGCGTGTGACGTCTGAGCTACTTAACCACATGGAATTTTTCATCTTAAACGCCTCACATAAACGACCTGTCCTTTACCTGTACATCGGCAAAAATACATCAAACATTAATGATTTCGAGCCAGTTCACCCTGGTAATCGCTGGGAACTAAGAATGGATGGACGGATTACCGCCGCGCGGGGCGGGGAAGAAAATTGTGATGCGGAAGGAAGCCGGGCAGGTGGGAGCGAAAAGCCGCCGCTCCCGAAAATTCAACTTAGCCTAAAGCAGTCCTCAAACTCTACTCAGACAGGTATCTTTGCAAACCGCGCTGTATCTTGTGATAGGGAGCCTACTTTTCTAAAACCATGTTTTTGAAATCCACCGAAACAACCTTAGACACACCTTCATCCTCCATGGTGATGCCGTAAAGCGAATCGGAAGCCTGCATCGTCAGCTTGTTGTGCGTGATGACGATGAACTGCGTGTCTTTGGAGAAGTCGCGAATCGCCTTGACAAAGCAGGTGATGTTTGCGTCGTCCAGCGGAGCATCCACTTCATCGAGAATGCAGAACGGACTCGGCTTTACCAGATAGATGGCGAACAGCAGCGAAATCGCGGTCAGGGTCTTTTCGCCGCCGGAGAGCAGCGTGAGCGCAGAAATACGTCGCCCTTTGGGGTCAGCCTCGATAACCACCTCGGCTTCCAGCGGATCGTCGTTCTCCGCCAGCCTGAGGTTGGCCACCCCCTTCTCGAAAAAGCCCTTGAAAACATCGGCGAAATTCTTTTTCACCTTTTCAAACACCTCGAGAAACTGCTCACGCGCGGTCTTGTTGATCACCTTGATGGTGTTGTTGAGATTCGCTTCCGCCTGGAGCAAGTCTTCTCTCTGCGCCAGCAGAAAGTCCAGGCGAGACTTCTCCTTCTCGAATTCCTTCAAGGCCAGCAGGTTTACCGGTCCCATGGCCTCGAGCCGTTCTTTCAGCCGCCGTATCTCGTCGGACAGCGCGTCCACATCCAGATCTTCATCGATGGCCTCAACCCGGATCTCGTGACCGTACTCTTCCTTGATCCGCTCCTTGATCTTTTCCGCGTTGAGTTTGAGCTCAGCAACCCGAAGTTCCATGCCGTGCAAAGCCTCGGACACCGTTTCGCGCTTGTTCCGAAGGTCCCGCACGACTTTCTCTTTGGCATCCAACACCTCCTTGTTTTCCAGGTAGGTGCGCTCGAGCTCGTGAACCTGAGTCTCCAGCTCTTTGTGCCGGTCCCAGTCCCCCTGAATGGAGGTGGTGTTTTCGCTGATCTGCGTTTCCAACTGCTCTGTTTCCGTCTGATTGGTTTCCATCTCAGCCTGCAACTTCTGCAAGGCGCTCTGTAGCTCCTTGCTCTGCTCCGTGAGCCTGCCGAGGTTCTCCTGCAAATGGCGCTCCTCACCCTTGAGGTCGGCCAGTTTCAAACGGCTCTCCTGCGCGACCTCCCGGGCCTCCGCGACCTCCCTTTCCAAGTCGACCAGCGCGGCAGAGATCCGCTCGAACTCAGAGTCGAACCTGGATTTATCCCCCGCCAGGTCAGTCAGCGAAGGCGAAATCCCTGCGAGCCGCTGCTCGAGCTCCTGTCGAGTGCGGCCGAGCTCGTCCTTCTCATTCGTCAAGCGCTCGCGCCTTTCCTGATCTTTGCGAGACTCGAAGTTGACTTGCGCCAACTCCACCTCCACGTCGCGCACCTCCAGCTCCGCCGCCTTCACCATTTTTTCCAACTCGTGCTTGCGCGCGACCATCTTCTGCAGGCGCTCGTCGACGTCGTGCTGCTCCTTCTCGTCGATCTCCAGTTGTGCAAACTCGTTTTTCGTCTGCGCCTCGAGCTCCTCAACCAGCGCCTTGCGACCGATCACGCCTGTATCCGACGCACCACTCCCTCCCCCCTTGATGGGCCCCCAGGTGGTAATGACCTCCCCGTCCAGCGTGATGAAATTGATGCGCTTGTCCCGAAGTCGTTCGGCCTGCACCTTGGCGGTCTGCAGATCCTTGACCACCAGATATTCGTTGAGCAAGGACCGAATCAGGTTGCGGTAGGACGGGCTGCATTTTACCAGATTGTAAGCCCAATCGATGACGCCCGAGGCTCCCTTGAGGTCGCCGTTTTTCAGCACCGGCTCGACCTTGACTCCCTCGGCAAAGCGGTCCAGCGGGAAAAACGTCGCAGTCCCCTTCTCGTCGGTTCGCAGAATCTCGATACACTGAAGGGCCTGATCTGTTCCTTCCACCACCAGGGACACGGCCGCCTCGCCGATCGCGGTTTCCACCGCGCGGCGGTAGCGCGACTCCACCGACAGGTTCTCCGCCAGCGTCCCCTTGCAGCCGCCGTTCAGATGTCCGTGCAGCAGCAGATGCTGCACGCTCTCCGGGTGGTCCTCATACGATTCGATAAACCGTTTGAGCAGTTCGATTCTCTCCTTGAGTGTTTGGAGTTCGCTCCGACGCCGGAAAACGCGCTCGCGGGCCTTCTCCTTGGCCTGTTCCAGCGACTCGACTTCTGCGGCGGCCGCTTTGAGCTGTTCGCTGACTTCGCGCAACCGTACCTCTTTTGACGCCCTGGCCTCCTGCAGAGAAGTGAGCTTCTCCTCCCGAATCTGCTGCAGAAGCGCATTCTCTTGCAGCTCCTTGTCGATGGTGGCGAGACGCGCCGCGATGTTTTCCAACTGCGTTCGCAAGCGCTCCTCTTCTTTCTTGCTCTCGCTCAGCCCCTCCACGGCCTGTAACCGCTGACTCTCGATGGTCTTCAGCTTGCTGTTTTTTTCATGGACCCTGAATTCGATGGCCTTGAGCGCGGCGTTCTTCTCTTGAAATTCGTTCTCAGCAACCTGGATCTGCTCGAACAACCCCTGCAACAACTCTTTGGTTCGGTTAATCTCATCCTGGTTCCTGGCGAGCTTCTGTTCGACCTCTTCCTGGCTCAGAATCAATCGAGCCCTCGCCTCTTCCAGCGCCCTCTTGCGCTCCCTGTCCACGAGAATCTTTTCTTCTTTCTTCTGAATCGCCTGCGACAGCTCATTCAATTTCCTTTGTTCATCGCTGAGCGAACGCTCCATCTCCAGAAGCTTTCTGCGCGCCTCCTCGATCTGCGACTCCTTTTCGCCGAATTCCGAAGTGAGTTTGATGCGCACGTCCTGGGTCTGATGCAGCTCTTCCAGCAGCGGTTCCAGTTCGTGCTTGATCCTGGAAAACTCATGCGTAGCGAGACGGACTTCCTTTTCTTTCAACGCGGCCCGAAACTCCTGATAACGCTGCGCCTTTCTCACCTGTCGCTTGAGCGAGTTGACGTTCTTCTCGATTTCGCTGATAATGTCGTTGACCCGCACCAGGTCCGCTTCCGTGGCTTCCAGCTTGCGCAAGGCGGCTTTACGTCGCTGTTTGTATTTGGTGATTCCGGCCGCTTCCTCGAAGATTCGCCGGCGCTCCTCCGGACGGCCGTTCAAGATCGTCTCGACCATGCTCAACTCGATGATGGAATACGCGTCCGGCCCCATTCCGGTGTCCATCAACAGGTCCTGAATATCCTTCAGGCGGCAGGGACTGTTGTTGAGCAGATACTGGCTTTCCGACGAGCGAAAAAGTCGGCGGGTGATCACGACTTCCGAATACTCGATGGGCAGCACGTTTTTGGTGTTTTGAATCACCAGAGAGACCTCGGCCATGCCCAGAGGTTTCATGGTCTTGCTGCCGTTGAAGATCACATTCTCCATCCGCTCGCTTCGAATGATACCGGCCTTTTGCTCACCCAAAACCCAGCGGATCGCATCGACGATATTGCTTTTGCCACAACCATTTGGACCCACGACCGCGGTGATGCCGTCGTTGAAATCCAATCTGGTTTTCTTGGCAAAAGATTTAAAGCCGTGAATTTGTAGACGCTCTAAGTACACAGGTTGCCTCTTCTCTCGCTCATTCTTAAAAACCGTTCAGGGGTAGGAAGCACTATATACAGTATGTCAGATGAAGCAACAACACCATATAAGGTTGGTCTCAATATAGTCCAAACATCACTAAAAGTCAAGCGCTTTTTTCACCACGTGACCGCGCGGCCGGTTCCGCGGCTTTTGGGCACCAAAACAACCTTGAGTTTTCGTTCTAAAGATACTACATTTCGGCGGCAAAACGAAATAAATTTAATGCAACTTTGACGCGAGCTGCAGAGGGGATGAACAGAGGAGATGCTCATGGGGGTGAAAAAAACCTGGCAGGAGAAACTGCGTGACCGGAAGGACTTGCCGAAAATCGAGCCCATTCCCCCGAAGATGCGGGCCCGGTGGGGCACAGGCACGATGGTCGTTCCCGCGCCGGAAGAAGTAGACGAGATCATGCGCGCCGTGCCACACGGCAGGCTGATCACCATCAACCAGATTCGCGCGCGGCTGGCGAAAAAACACCACACAACCATCGCCTGCCCCATGACCACGGGGATCTTTGCCTGGATTGCAGCCAACGCGGCGGATGAGCGGGCCGGCGCAGGCGGGACGGACATCACACCTTACTGGCGTACGCTCAAGTCGGACGGAGAGCTCAATCCCAAGTACCCGGGCGGCGTGGAAGCGCTGAGCCAAAAACTGGCTGCGGAAGGGCACCGCGTGGTGCGCAAAGGCAAGCGCTATGTGGTAGCGGACCACGACAAAAGTCTCGTAGAGGGCTGAGTACAGCGTGCACATCGTCGATTCTCTGCTACCGGTTTTCGCCATCATCGCGCTTGGAGCCGCGCTCGCGCGCACGGGCTTTTTCACCGGTGAAATCCTCAACAGCTTGACCCGGCTGGCCTACTGGGTGGGGCTACCCTGTTTTCTCTTCCAGAAAATAGCCACCGCAACTTACGCCGGTGGGCCTATTCTGCAGATCTTCAAGGTGATGGTCCTGGCCACAGCGGGAAGCGCAGTGGTGGGCTTCCTGATCGCCGTGTTTTCCCGCCTCCCCAGAAGATCCGTGGGCACGTTTGTGCAGGCGACCTTTCGCGGGAATCTCGCATTTATCGGCCTGCCGGTGGTCGTCTATTCCACTTCCGGACTGTGGGGCAATCATGCCAGCCCCGAAACCATGGCGGTTTTGGCCATCGCGCCGATGGTGCCTATCTACAACGCCAGCTCCGTCCTGATTCTGCTCTCCAGCCAGCATCCGCTGAAGCTTCGTGACCTGAAAGCCCTGGGGGTTCAGATTCTCAGCAATCCGCTGCTCATCTCTTCTGTGGCCGGTGTGGGGGCGTCCCTCCTGGGACTGGCGCTCCCCGGGCCGTTGTCGCGAACTCTCGACCTGGTGGGCCAGATGTCATTACCCCTCGCGCTGTTGAGTATAGGCGGGACGCTCGCACTGATTCAGACCCGGGGCCGTCTGTTGCACTCCTTCGCCGCCGCGCTGGTCAAGGTGGGCGTGACACCGCTCCTCGGCTTCTTTCTCGCGTCGCTGTTCGGGCTCGGCCTAACGGCGACGCGTGTTGCACTGATTTACCTCGCCTGCCCCACCGCGGCCTCTTCATTCATTCTTGCAGACCAGCTGAAAGGCGACAGCGCGCTTGCGGCCAGCGCAGTGCTCACCAGCACGCTCCTCTCCGTGGGGTCCCTCACCGTTGCCATGCTGCTGCGCTGATCACATCAGGCAGGACCAGTAGAGCTGCAGGTAGTCGAAAAGCGCGTGTCTGGAGTCGTAGTACGAACCGACACCTGCCAAAACCGTGGTCACCAGCACCCCTACCAGAAGAACGGCTTTAGCGCGGGACAGGCCAAAGACGACGCGCACCGCACGAAACAGCCTTCCAAGAAACCACAAGCCAAAAAGCAGCGGCACGATGTAAGCTGCCGAAGACCAGGCGGTCTGGTCGAGGATTCTGTAATAAATGGGGGCCAGAGGCAAAAGCCACAGAAATGACGCAGCGGCCCAAAACACCAGCGTGTAGAACTGCACGATGGGCAATCGCTGGCCGAAAACAAAGGCCACGAGCCTTAGAGAGAGAATCATTACGCCAAAACCCAGGAGGGTGAGGCCCGAAAAAACCGCCACAGAGAGCAACGGGTGCCAGGTCAACCAGACCAATTGCCGCAACAGGCTATCGGAAGAGACCAAAAGTGGCAGGAGTTGGCTAAACAAAACATCGGTGCGGAGGTGAAAAAAGATCCCAGACAGGATCAAACCGAACATCACGCTGATGGTAACGCCGATGAGCCATGTATGCCAGGCCGAGATTTTCCGCTGGTCCCGCAACTCCACGTAAAAGCCGTGGGGATACAGAAAAATCCGCCTCAGGTTTCCCCGCAACCGCCGGCTGCGATTGTAGTTGAACAGAAAAGCTAAGATGAGACCCACTCCCAGCACCGGATACATCTGCGGACTCCGCCTTACGTGCGCGAAGAATGGCGTGCCGCCGGCGTTCTCATTCAGGAAATGCGCCTGAACGGCCTTGTAGGCCACCCGCGGTGAACGTCCGGCTTCCACCAGGCCAGCAGCGATCATGGAGGGATCTTCGGAATCCCCGTAAACCAGCATGGGATGGTCGGTAGGGTAATCCGCGAACGGCGCAACGAATTGACCGGCTGCTCGTGCGGTAAGCTCTGCATCCGTGAGCGCCTGGCGCAACTGCCCTGCCTGCTCCTGCTCCTTTTTCAGCAAAGCCCTGCGCGAAGCGTCATCGAGCCC
>CAYQOI010000134.1:8052-8280 GCA_964419085.1 uncultured Cytophagia bacterium
CCACCGCTCTACCGTCTCCCACTCCGGAGAGCAAAGAGTAGCTGAAAGACAGCACGAGGGGTTTCCGGCCGCGGCGCTGCTGCCGCTTTGCAGCTCCTTCCACCGCGGACAACGGTGTATCGAGACAGTCCAGGACGGTGAAATCCACCGCATCCGGCACACTGCAGCCCAACCGGGGTCGCTCCACTACGTAGACCGGCCGCGGCGAAAGCCGGCGTACCAGACCGA
>CAYQOI010000135.1:0-6232 GCA_964419085.1 uncultured Cytophagia bacterium
CTTTCAGCAAGTGATGACCGACTACGGCTTGCGTTTCAGCTTCGTGAACACCTCCAACCGTGCGGAGGTCGAGGCCGCGGTGAATCACCACACCCGCATGGTTTTTGTGGAGACGCCCACCAACCCCATGCTCCGGCTGACCGATCTCGCGGAAACCGCGGCGTTTTGTCACAGCCGCGATCTGCTGCTGGCGGTGGATAACACGTTCATGAGCCCGTACTTTCAGCGCCCCCTGGAGTTGGGGGCCGATATCGTGGTGCACAGCACGACCAAGTATTTGAACGGCCACAGCGATGTCATCGGCGGAATCGTGGTGGTGAACAGCGAAAAGCTCGCCGAACGCCTGGCTTTTCTCCAGAACGCGGTGGGCGCGGTCCCCAGTCCATTCGACTGTTGGCTGATTCTGCGCTCCACCAAGACCCTGCCCCTGCGCATGGTGCAACACGACCGCAATGCCAGACAGATCGCCGAGTTCCTGGTAGAACATCCCAAAGTCGAACAGGTCAACTACCCCGGTCTGCCCACTCATCCGCAGCATGAACTGGCCAAAAAGCAGCAGCGCGACCCCGAAGGCAATCCAGGGTTTGGGGGAATGGTCTCGTTTGAAATGGGAAGCTGGGAGCGAGGCAAAGCGTTGCTGGAAAACGTGCGCTTGTTCGCGCTGGCCGAGAGTTTAGGCGGCGTCGAAAGCCTGATCAGCCACCCCGCTTCGATGACCCACGCTTCCATCCCCAAAGAAGAGCGGCTGAAATATGGTTTGAGCGACGGGCTCGTCCGTATCTCGGTGGGCATCGAAGCCGTGGCCGACCTGATCGACGATTTAAAACAGGCCCTCGATAAGATTTGAGATTATTCCGGCAAATCCCCCTCCTGCTGCTGGTAAATGTCGTTTTCGCCCTGGGTTCGCCATCGCCTCAAACCTCGTGGATGGCGATGGAGTTCAAGCCCTTTCGCCTGCACTACACCGCCCCGGACCAGCACGCGGCCCCTCGCTATGCCGAACAGATCGAGGCGGCATACGAAGAGCTTTCCAGCAACCTCGGTCTCCAGTTGGCCGGAACCACAGACCTCTTCTTGTGTCCCACCGAAGAGCTGTTCAATGAACTTACCGGTAATCTCGTGCCGCACTGGGGCGAAGGCGTGGCCGATCCCATTCACAACCTCATCGTGCTCAAATCGCCGGAACTCACGGGCAACCGGCAACGTTTCCCCAGGCTTGTGCGTCACGAACTCATCCACATCCTGGTGGGGCGCGCGGTGCGCTCGCCGCAATCGGTGCCGAAATGGTTCAGCGAAGGAGTCGCGATGTTTTTCTCGCGCGATGAGGAATTCGCCAGCGGCAAAGCCATCTCCAAGGCGCTTTTGAGCGATTCGGTCATTCCGCTGGATGAAATCGACGATGTGCTGCGCTTTCACAGCGCCAAGGCCCGGCTGGCATATGAAGAAAGCTACTCCTTCACCGCCTTTATCGAGGAGCAACTGGGCAAAGGCTCGCTGCTGCGCCTGATCCGGGAATTGCGCCAGCGGCCCAATTTCAGCGAGGCGTTTGCCCAGGCCCTGGGCGTCCATCTCTTCGACCTGGAATTCGAATGGATGCAGTATGTTGCCAAAAAGTACCGCTGGCGCTTCTTTTTAGATTTTGAAACATTTTTGTGGATATTCGTGCTGTTTCTTTTTATCTTAGTCGTGATCAGGATCAGATTCAGAAATCGCGCCGTGATGAAAAGATGGGACGAAGAGGAGGGGCTGGCTGAATAAAGAGGCCACATGAGTCAGAAGGCCAAAACACTGGTACTCGACCCCGACCATTTTGACATAAATGAGCTGCAACCCGCGGTAGACATCATCCGGAAAGGCGGCGTGATCGCCTATCCCACAGAAACCGTCTACGGTCTGGGCGCCAACATTTGCGCCAAAGAAGCGGTGGAGCGCATTTTTCGTCTCAAAAAACGGGACCCGCAGATCCGTCTCCCGGTGCTGGTTTCCTCCATCGAGGAAGCGTTGCAGTTGTGCAAAGATGTCCCGGATTACGCCCAACAGTTGATGCACACCTACTGGCCCGGCGCGGTAACCCTGGTGCTGCGCGCCGCGGACCAGGTTCCGGAATGGATCCGGAGCTCCGAAAACAAAGTCGGCCTGCGCATCTCAGACCATCCCGTCACCAACGCGCTGATCCGGCAGGCAGGGCTTCCCCTGGTCTCCACCAGCGCCAATCGCTCCGGCGAGCCGCCAGCGGTCACCGCACAGGAAGCTGCCGCCAGCTTCGCGGCCGACGTGGACCTCGTGCTCGACGGCGGCGAAGCGCGACTCCGCAGGCCCTCCACGGTCATCGATGTTTCGGGTCCCTCGGTGAAACTGCTCCGGGAAGGGGCTGTGCCGTTTGAGCAAATCATGGGTACTCTCAGGCGGGCGGAAAACGCGGGCGAGGGAAAATTCCGCATTCTGTTCGTCTGCTCCGGCAACAGCTGCCGGAGTCCCATCGCAGAAGGACTGCTGAAAAAAAAGCTGCCTGAAGAGTTGCAAGAAAAAGTGGTGGTGGAATCCGCCGGGACGCTGGGGCTGAACGGTTCACCCGCCACAGAGTTCGCCATTCAAGTCGCGGGCCAGTATGGCGCGGACATCTCGGAACACCGGTCTCAGGGGGTCTCGGAAGAGCTGGTCAAAGAGGCTGATCTCATCTTTGCCATGGCCAGGGAACATCAACGCTTTCTGCAACTCCATTTCCCGGAAGTACGGGAAAACGTGTTTCTGCTGCGCACATTCGGCCGGGAAGCCGAAGACAAGGTCTCGGACAGTATCGAAGATCCCATCGGCGGAGGGCTTGAGGTTTACCAGAAGTGCGCCGCGGTCATCGACGAGGAACTCACGCGCATTCTGCCCCGTCTCAAAGCCCTGATCCAGGAAAAACTCGGCCACAGCCAAACAAATCCCTGACTCGCACTCAGCGCAACTGCGCCACCTCCCGGTAACGGAAACAATCCACCACGTGGTCGTTGACCATTCCCACTGACTGCATAAACGCGTAGCAACTGGTGGGACCGACGAATTTGAACCCGCGTTGTCGCAGGTCCCGGCTCATCGTTTCGGAAAGCGCGGTTTTGGCAGGAAGCTCGCCGACACTTTTGAATGCATTCTGGATGGGCGCGCGGTCGACGAAGCTCCAGATGTAGGCGTCAAATGTCCCGAATTCTTTCTGGACCCGAAGAAACGCGCGGGCGTTTTCGATTGCCGCGGCTATCTTCAGGCGGTTGCGAATGATGCCCTTGTCGTTCAGGAGCTGTGCGACCTTGTTGTCGTCGTATCGCGCCACTTTTGCCGCGTCGAAATCGTCGAACGCGCGACGAAAGTTCTCGCGCTTTCTCAGGATCGTGATCCAGCTCAACCCGGCCTGCGCGCCCTCCAACACGAGAAACTCGAACAGCGTGCGGTCGTCGTGCTCGGGGACGCCCCACTCATGGTCGTGGTAGCTGATGTACAGCGGATCGTCTCCAGCCCAACTGCACCGCGGTTTTCCGTCCGGGCCCCGTCTCATGTCACGAACGTCGCGATTTCGTCCAGCCGTTTCTTGGAAATCTCCGGCACTTTTGCATCCTCGGCGGGATAGCCCACTACCAGAATCAGGAACGGTTTTTCGTTGGGCGGCCGACCGAGAATCTCGCTGAGAAAGCCCATGGGACTGGGCGTGTGCGTGAGAGACGCCAGCCCGGCATGATGAATCGCGGTGATGAGCATGCCCGTGGCGATGCCCACGGACTCGTGCACGTAGTAGTTTTTCACCTTGCTGCCGTCCGGCGCCACGCCGTAGCTCTCGGCGAAGATCACGATCAGATAGGGTGCGGTTTCGAGAAACGGCTTCTGCGGGTCGGTTCCCAGTGGCGCCAGCGCCTCCAGCCACTCATCGGGCGCGCGGCCGCTGTAAAACGCTTCCTCCTCCTTCTCCGCGGCTTGCCGAATGCGCCTTTTGATTTCCGGGTCGCTCACCACCACAAAATGCCACGGCTGGCGGTTGGCTCCACTCGGCGCGGTGCCGGCAGCCCGGAGACAGTTCTCGATAATCTCGCGCGGAACCGGTCGGTCGGAGAAATCCCGCACCGTGCGGCGCCGTTTCAGGTCTGCGTAGAACTCCGCAGCCCGGACGCGCATCTCCTCCTGCGGATACTCGCGGTAAGAATCAAGAGGAACGAACCTGGGTTTCTTCATAGGACTGTTTCAGCTTTGCTCTAGATTCGGTGGAAACTTGAAATTGAACATCAATTTACGCATCTCCAATGATCAACGCAACCGTAAAAATCGCTGAATCGCCCCATCCACGTTCCCCGCCGAACATCCTTCAACCCGCGGCGAAGCCTCAACGAACGAGCACCATCTTCATGGTCCGAACCACGGTTCGGTCCCGCAGCGTTGCGACCAGCCGGCTGAGGTAGATGCCGGACGCGACCGGTCTGCCCGCGTCGTCGCGACCGTCCCACACCGCAGCATGTTCGCCCACCGCCACGCGCGGCTGTTTCAAAAGCGTTCGCACCTTCCGCCCGCGCAGGTCAAAGACCTCCAGAGAAACCTCCGCGGTGCCGGGAAGCGCAAACCGGATGGTGGTCTGGGGGTTGAACGGGTTGGGGTAATTCTGCAGCAACGCGACCTCGTGCGGCACGCGCGTCTCGTCGTTCCCAACCGCTGTGGGCCTCGATGCCTCAAACCGGAAGTAGCCGGGCGAAGAAAACTCGGATGCCGCGGCGTGTTCATCCTCCGCCCTGACGCGCCAATAGTAAAACGTGCCGGGCTGCACCGCATGGTTCGCGGCAACGTCAAGGACGCTCAGCGCGGTGTCGGCCAGGCCGCGCTGTTCCATCACGTCGGAGGAAAACTCCGCGTCCCCGGCGAGCTGCACCGTGTAGGTGATCGCGTCGCCGGTGTCGGGATCGCTGGCGCGGAACCAGATGAGCCGGTCCCCTGCTTCGCCTTCGCGGGGCCTGGCCAACAAGGGCGGACTCGGCGGACTGTTCACGTACATCTCCAGGGCCACCTGCACCGGGTTTTCGTCGGGATCGTTGCAGTAGATTTGCAGCGCGGCCGACCTCTTGCGTGGCGCGGTCGCCTGAGCGGCGAGGACAAACGCGGCGCTGTCTCCCGCTGCCAGCGACAACGAAGAGAGGCCATCCGAAAGCCGGAACTGGGTGCTGTCCCGTCCGGCGACGCGGACCCGTTCGATCTCCAGCGTGCCCGCGCCGTCATTCCAGACGGTCACGGTAGCCTGAGCCTGAGCATCCAGGTTCACCACACCGAAATCGACCACCGCGGGCGCCACCGCGATGTCCGGTACCGCCTGGCCGGAATCCGGCTGGGAATTCGCCAGACCCGGCGTACCGCCTGATATCGCGCTGGCCTGCCAGCTTTCCGGCAGCGCGTTGTCCAGAGACGGGTCTTTGAGCTCCAGCGAGGGCCCATCGCCGTTTGCCGCCGCAGGCCAGGGAGCCGCCACCCCGTAGACCACCGAATCCACGGTCGCACCCGTGGCATCCACCAGCTTGAGCAACTCACCGGTGTTGACCAGACTCCCGGACGTCCACTGCACGCTGCCGGGATAGGAGGCCGCGTTGCGCGCCAGCACCAGGTAGGCTCCCGCCGGCAGTACATCCCCCGTCCGAAACGTCTGCTCGATCCCCGCGGTGAAATGGAATCCCTCCAGAGACACATCCTCTGCGGAGAGGTTGTGCAGCTCCAGAAACTCGAAATCCGCGTCGTTGCCCTGCCGGGTCGCGGGATTGTAATGGATCTCGTTGATCACGACGACGCCTGCGAAGCGAGACGGGCCAGGGGCCACGCCCACGCCGGTGACCGGCAGCTCCAGCACGGGTTCATCCGGATCGTTGCTGCTGACACGCACCAGCGCTGAATCCCGTCCTGCGCGCGTGGGCCGAAAAAGCAACGTCGCGGCCAGGCTATCGCCGGGCACAAGCGTCGCCGGCAGCGCCAAAGCCGAATCGATGCTAAACTGCCCGGTCTCATCCGCGAGTTCCATCGCGGAGATGCGCAAATCCGCGCTGCCCTTGTTGAACACGGTCACCTCACGTGAGGCTACGGCGCCCACCGCGATTTCGCCAAACTCGATCCTGCCTTGCGCCACAACGATATCCGGTTCCGCGGGAGGAAGCGGCGGAGCAGAGTTGGGCAAACCCGGGGTGCCGCCTAACACGCTGCTGGCCTGCCAGCTTTCCGGCAGCGCGTTGTCCAGAGA
>CAYQOI010000135.1:6242-8260 GCA_964419085.1 uncultured Cytophagia bacterium
GTCCAGAGATGGGTCTTTGAGTTCCAGCGAGGGCCCGTCGCCGTTTGCCGCCGCAGGCCAGGGCGCCGCCACCCCGTAGACCACCGAATCCACGGTCGCGCCGGTGGCATCCACCAGCTTGAGCAACTCACCGGTGTTGACCAGACTCCCGGAACCCCATTGCACGCTGCCAGGATACGTAGCAGCGTCTCGGGCCAGCACCAGGAAACCGTGGGCCGGAATGGTCTCCGAGTCAAAGCGGAGCGAGATGCCGTCGGTGAAGCGAAAGCCGGTGAGGTCCAGCTCCATATCGGTGGTGTTGAACAGTTCCAAAAATTCGAAGGCGTCGTCGCTCCCCTGTTGTGAGCCGGGGTTGTAGTGGATTTCGTTGATCACGATTGTGCCGGGGGGCAATGGTTCTGCCGTGGAGAATCCGGTGCCGTGAAGAGGCACGGTGAGCAGCCCGTTCTTCGGGTCGTCGCTCTGGATCTGAAGTTCGGCCCGGAACACGCCGACGATGCGCGGCAGAAAACCGACCTCTACCTCCCGGTTTTCGCCCGGTGATAAAACAAACGGCCCGGTGCTGCCTTTGATGGAAAACTTGCCGGGATTTCGGCCATCGAGGTCCAGTTGCTGTATGTGCAACTCCGCACGCCCCTGGTTGGAGACAACCAGCGGCAGGACGCGTTCCGTCCCTAATTCCACCCGCCGAAACAGCAATCGCTCCGGCTGCACCGCGATTTGCGGGACGAGGGGCCGGCCCACGCCTTTGCCGCGCAGCGTCACGACCACCTTCCCTTCGTCCGGGTCGTTGCTGAGCAAACTCACGTATGCCTTCTTCGGACCCAGCAAGGTGGGATTGAAGCGCAAAACGATCTCCGTCTGCCGCCCGGGTTTCACCGTCAACGGCAGCTTCAGGTCCGGAGCGGAAAATTGGTCCATATCCGCGCCGCGAATTTTCACCTTATCGATGACCAGCGCGGCATCCCCTTCATTCTTTACCATCAGCTTTTTGTCTTTGGCTTCGCCCGGCTCCACGTGTCCAAACCTCATGAGCGTGTCTGCGACCGCGATGTCCGGCTCCGGCGGCTTGAAATTCGCTTTTCCGGGCGTCGGCGGGAGAGGCAAATAGGTACTGGTCCGGCGCTTACCCCCCGCGCCGTTTGGAATCCGTTGCAAGGAATGGTGGGCCGCGTCTCCCCGTCCGTTTTCATTCAGTTGTGCTTCCCCCGGTTCCAGCAGCGCGCGAAGCCCTGCGTCCGGAGAATCGTCGCTGCCGTAGACCACCGCATCGATGAGATCCGCAGTGGTCACAGGCGTACCATTGGGAAAGTCGGTCGCATCTCCCACAAAAAGCGCGGCCGCGTCGGGACCGTTTTGCAGAAAATTGCTGCCCGCGACAAGATCGACCCCCGGCACGCCCGTGCCGCCGAGCACGAAAAAGCCCTGGGCGTCCGTTTCAAAACCATCGAGATCGAAGGCGCGGTACGATTTGTCGCTGGACCCGTTGAACAACACCATGACCAGGCCATCTAACTCCGTCTGTCCTGTGCCCCCGTCAAACAGCTCGATGAATTCCTCCTTGTCCGACCCTGGCGTGTCTGCGTCGATCTCGTTGATCACGACGTTGGTGGCCACGCGCTTGAAATGGGCTGTGACCGAGCGGTCTTGATCCATGACCAGAGAGAGCCTGCTTTTCGTCGCGTCTGCGCCTCCCAGATCGCCGGTCCAGCCGTCGAAGAGAAAACCCGGAGAAGCGCTCGCGGTCAATTCCACCGATTCGCCCTCGTCGTAGGTGGGTTTGTCCGGCGAAACCACGACCGTCCCGCCACCCGCGGGAGAAATGGACACGGCGAGGCTGTGTTGTACGACAGCGAACTCGGCGGTGATGGTGCGGTCCTGGTCCATCACCACCGTGATGGACGGATTGTCAGCCGCCGCTGCGCCGATGTCGCCACTCCAGCGCACGAAAACAAAGCCGGCCGCGGGAATGGCGGTGAGCTTCACACTTTCTCCGTCATCGTAGGTGGCTTTGTCCG
>CAYQOI010000136.1:0-8245 GCA_964419085.1 uncultured Cytophagia bacterium
GTGAAGGCCTCAGGAAGCGTGACGGGCAATCTCACCAGCTTTTTGCCTATTCTCGGCGCATCGTCGGACTTTGAAAGCGATAACAGCGCGAAAGGGGGGTCCGCGCAGCAGGATGTGTTGACCGGCAAGATGACCGCGGTGGTGACGCACGTGTTGCCCAGCGGAAATCTGGTCTTGCAAGGGAAACGGCGGTTGGAGGTCAATGGCGAGCGCTACATTCTGGAGGTCAAAGGCGTGGTCCGCCAGAAGGACATTTCTGCCGACAACGTGGTTTTCTCCTACAACGTGGCCAACGTGGAGATTTCCTACAAAAAAGACGGCTTTTTCAACAAGTTAGGCAAGCCCGGTCTGCTGGCTCGCTGGTCCACCTACATGATGCTGGTGGGACTTGGCGCGGCGGCCTATCTGGGCGTTTCCGCGGCGCAGTAAGGAGAGGTACGGCGAATTCCGATGAGGTACAAGACCCAAAAGGCACTGTTCGCATTTTTGATGAGCTGGTTTCTGGCGTGGAGTCTGTGGGCACAGGTACGCATCAAAGACATCGCGTCTTTCCAGGGCATGCAATCGTTGCATCTCATCGGCTACGGGCTGGTGATCGGGCTGGACGGTACGGGAGACCGCAGCAGCGGCGCCAGCGGCGCCATCTTTACGGTGCAGTCGGTCACCAACATGCTGGAAAAGTTCGGCATCACCGTGCCCATGGACAAACTGCGCATTCGCAACGTGGCCGCAGTGATGGTCACCGCGACCCTGGAACCGTTTATGCATGTGGGCAGCAAGATCGACGTGACGGTCTCTTCGTTGGGTGACGCGAAGAGCCTGGAGGGCGGCGTGCTGCTGGAGGTGCCGCTGCTGTCCACGGATGGGACGGTGTACGCGCGGGCACAGGGGCCGCTCTCCATCGGCGGGTTCAACATCGAGACCGGCGAGGGGGAGAAGATCCGGCAGAACTACGCGCTGGTGGGGCGGGTTCCCAACGGGGGCATCATTCAGCGTGCCCTGCCTTTCCACATCGATTTGAACCAGCCGCTGGGGATCATGCTGCGCAAGCCGGACTTTACCACCGCAGTGCGTATCGCCGACGAAATCAACCAACAGATGGGCTTTCCCCTGGCGTCGCCGCAGGATGCCGCGACGATTTCGGTGAACTGGCCGCGCGGTCTCCACACGCAGGGAGAAGTGGTGAAATTTATCTCGCAAGTCGAGCGCATCAAGGTGATGGAGGATCGGGTGGCGCGGGTGGTCATCAACGAGCGCACCGGTACCATCGTGGCGGGCGGGGACGTGACGATCTCCGAAGTCATGGTGTCGCACGGCAATCTGACCATCCACACGCGTCGGCAGCCGATCATTTCGCAACCCGCACCCTTCAGCAATCGCGGCCGTACAGTGGTGGACGGCATCACCCAGACCACCGTTGATGAGGAGGAAGCCCGGTCGGTGGTTATCAAGAACATCGTGACCGTGAGCGACCTGGCCACCGCGCTCAATGAACTGGGGGTCAAGCCGCGTGACATCATCGCCATCTTTCAGGCCATCAAGGAAGCGGGTGCGCTGCAGGCCGAGCTCATTGTGATGTAGGGACCGATGGATAAGATTTCGCCGAAGTTCTTTCCTCTCCATGTCGAGCCAGGGAGCAAGTCCCTGCCGGTGAACCCCGCCGCTCCCCAACCCGAAGACAAAAAGCTGGAGAAGCTGAAACGCGCGGCACAGGATTTCGAGGCGATCCTGATTGCGCAACTGTTGCGCAGCATGCGCCGCAGCATGCCCGAATCCAGCTTGTTCGGCAGCGGCGTTTCCGGGGATATCTACGGGGGCATGTTCGACGAAAGTATCGCCAAAGCCGTGGCTCGCAAGGGGGGATTTCATCTGGCCGATATTATAGTAAACAATCTGCGGGAGGACAGAAGTGCGACGACAGGCCCCACCGGCATGGGCCTGGATGACTACCGCCTGCGAAAGATTCGCCCATTGTCCCGTCCGCAATCGCGGGATTGGGATCGCTCGATCATTCAAAAAGCCGCGGACAGGCACGGCGTCGACCCCAGGCTTATCGAGGCGATAATCCGGGTAGAATCCAATTACCGGCCCGACGCGGTATCAGCGAAAGGCGCTGCCGGACTGATGCAGCTCATGCGCGGCACGGCAGAGGCCCTGGGCGTGCGGAACCGATTCGATCCCGAGCAGAATGTCTTTGCCGGTACAAAGTACATTCGCCAGCTTTTAGATCGTTTCGGCGGGGATGTGAGGCTTGCGCTTGGGGCTTACAATGCCGGACCGCAGGCGGTGGAAAAGTACAAAGGCGTGCCGCCGTACAAGGAAACCCGGGAGTACGTGGAAAAAGTGCTCAGAGCGTATGAAGAACTGTAGCGATGGATGAAATTGTCGAACAACTGATCGAGGTCATTTCCCGGGAGATCGAGGCGTTCCAGCGGCTTTTGCAAACGTTGCACCAGAAGCAACGGGCTATAGTGGAAGGGGAAATCGGCCGATTAAATGAGCATGTGCAGACGGAAAGCAAGCTCGCAAATGAAACCAAGACGTTGGAAGCAGAACGGTTGCGCCGCACGCGTGAATTGGCGCAATCCCTTTCCATGGAAGACCTCAACCCAAAACTGAGCCAGATCATCCAGAAGGTGGAAAAGAAGTATGCCCAGCGACTGGCTGAGCAGCGTGAGCTGTTGCGCGGCCTGGCACAAAAAATTCAGAACTTGAACAAGAACAACCAGTTTCTCCTGGACTATTCGCTGAAATTTATCGAAGAGAACATGCGGCTGCTGCTGAGCAGCAACGACCAGTTCACGGTGTACAAAAAGGACGGCAAATTGCAAACGGAATCCGTGGGCAAAAAAGTCGTGGACCACAGTTTGTAGGCAAGGGACATGTCAGACCTCACCAGAATTCTCGACATCGCGCGACGGGCGTTACAGGCTCACCAGAGCGCAATGAACACCGCCAGCAACAACATCGCCAACGTCAACACCAAAGGCTACTCCCGTCAGCGGGTCGTGCTTTCTCCCGCAAAGGGCGTGAGCCTGCCGTTCGGCTTTTTGGGTTCGGGCGTGAACATCGAGAGCGTGGAGCGCGTGCGCAGCCGTTTTGTGGACAACCAGCTTCTCAACGAACGGCCGTCATTCAAGCAATTCGAATTCAAGAGCGACGCGCTGCAGTTTGTGGAGGAGATTTTCACTGAGCCTTCGGATGTGGGGCTGACGCGGATGCTGGAGGATTTTTTTGGAGCCTTTCATGATCTTGCCAACGATCCGGAAAGTACGGCAACCCGCACGGTGGTGCGAGAAAAAGGCCGGGCGCTGGCAGACGGCTTCAACAAAATCCACCGGCAGCTTCTCGACTACTCCCAGCAGTTGAACCGCGAGTTGAAAGACCAGGTGGATAAAGTCAACCGCCTGGCGGGCCAGATAGCCGACCTGAATGAGAAGATCGTTTCGGCGGAAGTGGGGGACGCTCAGGCGCCCGACCTTCGGGACAAGCGAGACTTGCTCATCGACCAGCTTTCGGAACTCGTGGACGTGCGCACCACTGAAAACGAATTCGGCGCGGTGAGCGTCGCGGTGGGCGGCCGGTTTCTGGTGGTGGAAACCGGCGTGCAAAAGCTGGCTCTGGCCACGCAATCGGCTTCGGATTTGGGACCCAAGGTCGTGTTTGAAAACGGCGGCCAGGTTGCCGACATCAGCAACGGCACCATCAAGGGCCTGCTGGATGTGCGCGACGAAAACGTGACCGCGTACATCGACCAGTTGAACCAGTTGGCCGTGGCCGTTACCGAGCAGGTTAACAGCCTCCATCGCACCGGGTACAATTTGTCCGGCACCACCGGAATCAATTTCTTCGACCCGAACGTGAGCGGTGCCGGCGACTTTGCGGTGAGTCCGGAGATTCTGAACGACGTCAACCTCGTGGCCGCATCCGACGCAAGCGGCGAGGCCGGCAACAACAACGTCGCGCTGGCCATCGCGAACCTGCAGGACAGCAAGGTGATGAATGACGGAACATTCACCTTCAACGATTTCTACAACTCTCTGCTGTCTACGGTCGGGGCGCAGACCCAGGAAGCCAGCTTTTTGAAGGACAGTTTTTCCTTGACCGTGCAGAAGCTGGAATTCACCCGAGACTCCATTTCGGGCGTGTCGCTGGATGAAGAGATGACCAATTTGATAGAAGCGCAGCAGGCGTACACCGCGGCCACTCGCGTCATCGCCACCGTGGATGAAATGGCGCAATCGGTCCTGAACATGGTCTAAGAGTGACGAGAGATGCGAATCACCAACCGGATGATCGCCCGAAATCTGCTGGCCAGCATCAACAGCAACCGGTCTCTGGCCAGCAAGCTGCAGCTCGATCTGACCACCACCAAAAAGATCCGCCGGCCGTCGGATGACCCGTCGGGCGTGGTGCAGATCCAGAAGTTCAAGACGCAGATCGGACGAAACGAGCAGTACCAGCGCAACATCAACCAGATTTCGGGCTTTTTGACCAGCTCCGCCGCTGCCGTGGACCGCGCCACCGATCTGTTGGAGCGCGCCAAAGAGATCGCGATCCAGGGCACGTCTGAAACCATCGATGCCGCGGCTCGGGCTGCAATGGCTAAGGATGTCGACAACCTCATCGACAACATGGTGGAATTGGGGAATACCACATACAACGGCCGATTCGTTTTTGCGGGAACCTTGACCAGCGGAGCGGCGCCGTTCAGTCGCAATGGGGACCAGGTGACCTACAACGGCAACGAGGGCCGAATCAAGGGCAAGATCGGCGCCGAGAGCGAACTCGCGTACAACAAGACCGGTACAGAAGTGTTTCAGCCCTCCGGCGGCGTGGATCTGTTCGACGCACTGATCACGCTGAAGCAGGCCCTTGCCGCTGATGACACCGACACGCTGCAGGCTTCCATCGATACGCTGGACCAGGGGATAAAGCAAACCATCTCGGTGTCCGCGGAGCTCGGTTCGGTGCAGGATCGTCTGGACCTGACGCAGCAGACCCTGGAGAATGAAAAAATTCGTCTAGCGGATTTCCTGTCGCGCATTCAGGACACCGATGTTGCCGGAACCATTGTGAACCTGCGTACAGCACAAAATGCCATCACCACCGGCTTGCGGACGATGGCGGAAACGATTCAAACGTCGTTGGTCGATTTCATCGGCTGACAGGGAGCGTCTATGAAGAAAAGCCAAACAACCTCCGATCAGGGACTTCAGGGGACCCGCCTTCTGCAGAACGGCGATTATCAGGCCGCGCGCGAATCCTATGAACGAACGCTGGCTTCGGAACCACACAACCTCGAGGCGCTTTACGGACTGGGAATTATTTGCCAGTACCTGGGCGAAATGGAGCAAGCCCGGGCGTGTTATGAGAAGGCCTTGGAGGTCGAGCAGGAAAGCGCCGCGTTGCACAACAGCCTGGGAGTCGTCGCAGCGCATCTGGGAGACATCGAGAACGCACGGCGTTCCTTCGAGGAGGCCATCCGGTTGGAACCCGAGCTCATCGATGCCCGGCGCAATTTGGCCACCTTATGCATCAACACCGGACTCTTTGAAGAAGGCGTGCAGATGTTCCGCGATCTTCTCATCAAACACCCGGAGGACACAGATACGTTGATGACGGTGGCGCGGCTGTACGCGGAAGCCGGCGACGAAGAGTCAACGCGATTCCTCCTCCATCGAGTTTTGAAGCTTGACCCGCAGAACAAAGATGCGGCCACGGCGTTGCAGCAGCTCGAATCGCGCTGAGTTCCGCGCCAGCCTGTTCCGTTCGGAGCAGCTTGGCGCGCGCCCTATTGATGTACGGAGGAGGTGCATCCATGGATGATGCGCGAGCCGGGCAGGAAACGCTGCTTTCGGTCTGCCTCATCGTAAAAAACGAAGAGCACAATCTGGCTAAGTGTCTGGCCAGCGTCAAGCCGGTGGCCGATGAAATCGTCGTGGTTGACACCGGGTCCACGGATCGCACGGTACAAATCGCGCGGGATTTCGGCGCACGGGTAGAGCAGTTTTCGTGGCGGCAAGACTTCGCAGCGGCCAGGAATTACGCCAAAAGTTGTGCCCGCGGGAAATGGGTCTTCCAGATAGACGCGGATGAAGAGCTGTTTCCTCAAGATCGGGAGAAACTACGGGACCTGGTGAGCAGGGACGAGTGCGACGTGGCCCTGGTAGCCATTCATAATCGCAGCAGCTCGGTGTTCGGCGAAAACCGTCCCGTGGTACACTTTCTCGCCCGGTTGTTCAAGAACCGACCCGACCTGTACTACGAGAATCCCATTCACGAAACTCTGGTTCTGCACGGAAGGGTGGTCGCGACGGATATCAATCTGCTGCACCACGGTTACAACGCAGATCCCGTGACCTTGCGGAATAAGCGCCAGCGCAATGTTCAGCTTCTTTTGCAGCGCCTGGCGAAGTGTCCGGACGACCTCATGGCCTGTTTTTATCTTTCCAGTCACTATCTGGGCGTGGGGGACTTCGACGCGGCGCGGATTTATGCGCAACGGGTTGTTTCCGGAATCAACCGGTCCGGCTCGAACCAGCAGCATGTGCTGCTCATGGCGCTGAACAACATCGCCATCGCTGAGCTGGAGAAAGGCAACTACGCGCGCGTGGAAGAGGTCGCCAAGCAGGCAGAAAAGCTCGACGCGGATTATCTCGTGCCACAGTTCTTTCTCGGTTTGAGCTACTTTCGCCAGGGCCGCTACCCGGAGGCAAAGAAAGTCTTCGAGGCTTACCTGCAGCGCCACAAAGATCCTCAGGAGAATGTGCCGGCGAAGCTTTACGATCACGCTTCACACGCGTACCTGTTTCAGGTTTGTCACCTGTTGGGCAAGATTTATCGCCGGGAAAAGGCGTTTGACCAGGCGAGGGAGATGCTGATCCGCGCGGTGGAACTCAACCCGCAATTCTGGATCGCTCTGGCTGAGCTGGGCTATCTTTGCGTGGAACTCAAAGATCTCGCCCGGGCTTCGGAACATTTTGAGAAAGCTATCGCCATCGCTCGCGCCAACCCGGCAGCCGGTCAGAAAAACCAAATGCTGCGGCAAGATCTCGTCAATCTGGTGAAGAGCTATCTCGTGCTGCTGAAACGTAAAACACCGGACGCCGCAGGGGAAAACGCAGGAAACGAGGGATGAGCCGGAAGGTGACTCTCTCGCTGTGCATGATCGTGAAAAACGAGGCCGCGTACCTGGCAGACTGTCTGGCGAGCGTGGCCGGCGTGGTGGATGAGATCGTGGTGGTGGACACAGGCTCCGTGGATGGCACGGTGGAGTTGGCGAAGCAGTGGGGCGCGCGGGTTGCGTTTTTCCCTTGGCGCGATGATTTTGCGGCCGCGCGCAACCAGAGCTTGCGCCTGGCTCGCGGGGAGTGGATCCTCTACCTGGATGCAGATGAACGGCTGCACCCGGAGGCTGAACCCGAGATTCGGAAGGTCATGCGGGATGAACGCGCAGCCTTTGTCAGCGTGCTGATCGACAGCAAAGCGGCGGCCGGTGGCGCAGAGGGACATCTGACGCGCTCGCACCGGCTGTTTCGCAATCTGCCGGGCGTACGCTTTACGGGCCGCATCCACGAGCAGGTTTCGCCTTTCTTCCTGGGCCTAGGCCATAAGGAATACATGTCAAACATTCGGCTCGTGCATCTGGGCTATGCGAAAACAGAAGCAGAGCTTGCGGAAAAGCGCAGGCGCAACCGCCGGTTGCTGGCAAAACAGCTTCAGGAAGAGCCAAACAATGCCTTCTGGCACTACAGCCTGGCGCAGAATCTGATGCTGTCGCAGGAGTTTGAGGCCGCGGGCAAGGCGCTGGAACAGGCCTTGCGGCTTGGGCAGTTGCCGTCCGACATCGTGGCCGCGGCGCTGAATAACCTGGCCGAAGTCTACCTGCGGATGAAACAACACGATAAAGCCATCGAGTGCGCTCATCAAGCCATCGAGATGGAACCCGGGCAGACGCTCGGCCATCTGATGCTGTACCAGATCTACCGGGATCTTGGCGAACGGACGAAGCAGATCGAATCGCTGGAAGCGGTGGTGGCGCTACAGCAAGGTCGCGCTCGCATCACACGTTCCGTGGCCGTGGACGCATGGGTGAAGCTCGAACGCTTGCATGTCAATCTCGGACGTCTCTATCTGGAAGAGGGGCGCATCGATGAAGCCAGGACGCATTTCGAAGAAGCGCTGGTAGCAAACAACACCTATCTCCCCGCGTTGCGAGCTTTGGCGGACTGCCTATTGTCTG
>CAYQOI010000137.1:0-8159 GCA_964419085.1 uncultured Cytophagia bacterium
GTTCGGCCCGCAGTTCCTCGTTTATCAGAAAATCCTCGGGTGAGAGTTGGAAAGATTCGGCCGCTTGCTGATAACGCCGATCGCGCAGCGCCCGCCGTTGGTCGCTCGACTGCGTCTTCAGCAGGCGGCGGCGTAATGCCGCGAACAGATAAGCCCTGGCAGACGCCACCGACGCCGCACCTGCACGAGCCTGCCAGAGGTTGAAAAACACGTCCTGAACGGCGTCCTCCACCGCTGGTTGCGAGCCCCCCATTTTGAGACCGTAGTCCACCAACGCCTGGTAATGGCCCTCAAAAAGCGCAGCCAGGGCTGCCCGGTTTCCCTGCGCCAGGCGGCGCAAGAGTTCGGCATCGTTTGAAAAGGGCCTGTCGTGGTCGAAATCCATAACCCAAATGAAACCTTCTGTCGGGACTTTTCAACATACGAAAAAACCACAAACTTGTCAAGGCACTGAGGGTTACGCCATGCCAACCCGCTGGCACGGCCGCTGTCCAAGACCGCTCAAGTCACACCCTCCCCTGCATACCCGAGTATCCACCACACTAACCGACTATTCTTTATAGGCCTCGCTATGATGCCTCACGCCACGGTGCGTACGCTCCTATGCACTTAGCGACCCTTCTCCTCCGCTGGCGCGGTCTAATCCGCAGCCGTCACGCTTGCGTTAAACTCAATAGAATAAACAACTTGCATTACGCATCTTTTTTTCTCTTCAGCGCTGGCACGCGAATTGATTAACTCGGGCAGCAAAGGCTCTGCGGAAACCCACGAAAGATGGAGGCCAAGCACATGCACAATTGGAAATACGGGGCGTGGGCTTTACTCTGCGCCGCCTTACTGGCCCCTGAGGCCCAAGCTCAGGTGCCGGCGCAGTACTTCAAACAGCACTGCACCAGTTGCCACACCATCGGCGGCGGACGCCTCACCGGACCCGACCTCAAAGGCGTCACCCAGCGGCAAGACCGCACCTGGCTCATCAACTGGTTGCTCGACCCCGAGGGCGTCCTCAAGAGCGGCGATCCGTATGCGGTGAAGCTGCAGAAAGAAGCCCGCGGCGCGGTGATGACCCGGGCGCCCGGGATCACGCGGGAGCTGGCCGAAGCGCTGTTGGACCTGATCGAAGCCGAATCCAAGCTGGAGAAATCGCAATTCGCCGGCACGCAGATCAGCGCCCGCCCGCTGCTGCCCGAAGATATCGCCGAAGGCCGCGAGATGTTCACCGGCACCAAGCGGCTCAAGAACAAGGGTCCGGCCTGCATCAGTTGCCACACGGTGAACAGCCTGGGCGGACTGGGCGGCGGTCGGCTTGGCCCCAACCTCACGCGAGCCTACGCAAGGCTGAAGGGCCGTAAAGGGCTGTCCGCGTGGCTGGTCTCGCCGCCGAGTCAGACCATGCAGCCCATCTTCTCAAAACACCCCCTCGATTCCGAAGAAATTCTGCCGCTGGTCGCGTTTCTGAAAAACGAAACCGAGCAGGACCTGCCGGAAAACCAGACCGCTCTGATCAACTTTCTCCTTCTAGGTCTGGGCGGCGCGGCCATCCTGCTGGTGGTCTTCGACCTGCTGTGGAACCGGCGCTTCCGCGCGGTGCGGCGACCGCTGGTGGAAGAAAGTTACCAACCGTGACGCGCAAAACCGTTCACCGAAAACAAAGGATGGACAGATGAGCATAAAGAATTGGATTCGTGACGACGTCTCCGCCAGGCAGCGCAACTGGGAGCAGTTCTACCGCAATCGCTGGCAGTACGACAAGGTGGTGCGCAGCACCCACGGGGTCAACTGCACCGGCGGCTGCACCTGGAACATCCACGTCAAAGACGGCATCGTCACCTGGGAGATGCAGGGTTTGGACTACCCCGGTCTGGAGCACGGTTTGCCGCCGTACGAGCCCCGGGGCTGCCAGCGCGGCATCTCCTTTTCCTGGTACCTCTACAGCCCGCTGCGCGTGAAGTACCCCTACGTGCGCGGCGCGCTGCTGGACATGTGGCTGGACGCCCGCACCGAATTCAGCGACCCGGTGGAAGCGTGGGCCGCCCTGGTGCAAAACCCTGAGAAACGGCACCGCTGGCAAAAGGCCCGCGGCAAGGGCGGTTTTCGCCGGGCCACCTGGAACACGGTGCTGGAGATCATGGCGGCGGCCAACATTTACACCATCAAGCAACACGGCCCCGACCGGATCGCCGGCTTCTCCCCCATCCCGGCCATGTCCATGATCAGCTACGCCGCCGGCGCCCGGTTGATGCAGCTCCTGGGCGGCATTTCGCTGTCGTTTTACGACTGGTACTGCGACCTGCCGTCGGCCTCGCCGGAGACCTGGGGCGAGCAGACGGACGTCGCGGAATCCGCGGACTGGTACAACGCCAAATTGCTGGCGGTGACCGGCTCCAACCTCAACATGACCCGCACGCCCGACTGCCACTTTGCGGCTGAAGCCCGGCACAACGGCACCAAGATGGTGGTCTTTTCGCCCGACTTCAGCCAGGTGGCCAAATACGCAGACGAGTGGATGGCCATCAACGCGGGGCAGGACGGCGCCTGGTGGATGGCGGTCAACCATGTGCTGCTCAAGGAATTTCACCACGACAAACAGACGCCCTACTTCCTGGATTATGTCAAAAAGTACACCGACGCGCCGCTGCTGGTGGAGCTGAAGAAAGAGGCTGACCATTATGAAGCCGGCCAGCTCCTGCGCGCCAACCGCCTGCAAAAATACGCCAAGGAGGAAAACGGCGACTGGAAGTTCCTGATGTGGGACCAGAAGGAGGCTACGCCCAAGATGCCCATGGGCAGCGTCGGCCACCGCTGGGGCAAGCAAAAGGGTAAGTGGAACCTTCAGCTCAAAGACGGGCAGGACGGCAGCGCCATCGAGCCCGTGTTGACCTTCCTCGGCGACCATGACGCTGAAGTGCAGGTGCGCTTCGACGACTTCGGTGCCGGCAGCAGCCACCTGCGCGGCGTGCCCGTGAAACAGATCAAAACCGCCAAGGGCACGGTCACTGTGGCCACGGTCTACGACCTGCTGATGGCCCAGTACGGCGTGCCGCGGGGGCTCAGCGGCGACTACCCCGAATCCTACGATGACGACAAGCCGTTCACGCCTGCGTGGTCGGAGAAATACACGGGGCTCTCCCGGGACAACCTCATCAAGTTTGCCCGCGAGTGGGGCACGACCGCCGAGTACACCAAAGGCAAATGCACCATTATCATCGGGGCTGGCATCAACCACTGGTACCACGCCAACCTCATGTACCGCGCCGGCATCCATGCGCTGATGTTCTGCGGCTGCGTGGGTGTCAACGGCGGGGGTCTGGCGCACTACGTGGGGCAGGAAAAGCTGGCGCCGGCGGAATCCTGGGGCGTCATCGCATTTGGCCGCGACTGGTACCCGGCCCCGCGCTTGCAGAACACCCCGAGCTGGCACTACGTGCACACCGACCAGTGGCGCTACGAGAAAGCCTTTACCGACTACCACACCGTGCCGCAAAACCAGCCCGAAGGCTCGCTGGCCGAAGGCCACACCATGGACGTGCAGGTGAAGGCCGTGCGCAACGGCTGGATGCCGTTCTTCCCGCAATTCGAAAAGAATCCCAGCAAGTTGGTGGAAGAAGCCATTCAGGCCACCGGAAGCCGGGAAGAAAAGGACATCGTAGCCTACGTGGTGGAGCAACTGAAACAGCGCAAACTCAAATTCGCGGTGGAGGATCCCGACGCGCCGCAGAACTGGCCGCGGGTGTGGTACATTTGGCGCGGCAACGCGCTGATGGCCAGCGCCAAGGGGCACGAATATTTTCTCAAGCACTACCTGGGTACGCACACCAACACGGTAGCCGATGATGATTTCGCCAAAGATGCCGTGAAAGAAGTGACCTGGCAGGATGACGCGCCCACCGGCAAAATGGATCTGGTGGTGGATCTCAACTTCCGCATGGACACCTCCGCCCTGTACTCGGATATCGTGCTGCCCGCAGCCACCTGGTACGAAAAGGCGGACCTCAACTCCACCGACATGCACAGCTTCATCCACCCGTTGTCGCAGGCGGTGCCGCCGTGCTGGGAATCGAAAAGCGATTGGGAAATCTTCAAGCTCATCGCAAAGAAAGTCTCCGAGCTCGCGCAAAAGCATTTTCCGGAACCGGTGCCCGACCTGGTGGCCAAGCCGTTAGCCCACGACACGCCTGCGGAGATCGCACAACCGGAGATCAAGGATTGGGCGACCGGAGAGGTCGAGCCCATCCCTGGTAAGACCATGCCCGGCCTGCAGTTGGTGTGGCGCGACTACAAAAATCTGTACAACCAGTTCATCTCCTTCGGACCGTTGGCGAAAAAGAACGGCCTCGGGGCTCACGGCACCCACTACGCCATCGATGATCTCTACGACGAGGTGGTGCAAAGCCAGCGGGCGCAAACCTGGAACGGCCAGAGCTTTCCGTCCATGGAAGAAGATGAAGAAGTCTGCAACATGATCCTGACGTTCGCCACGGTCACCAACGGCGAACTGGCCTATCGTTCTTACAAGAATATGGAAGAGAAAGTGGGATTGCCGCTGGCCGACCTGGCGGAGAAGACCCGTGGCTTACGCACCAGCTACAAAGACCTGCAGTCGCAGCCGCGACGCTTTGTGAACAGTCCCATGTGGTCGGGGCTGGTCACCGACGGCCGGGCTTACTCGCCTTTCACCTACAATGTGGAGAAGCTGGTGCCGTGGCGCACGCTCACCGGGCGGCAGCAGTTTTATCTTGACCACCCGGCTTACATCCAATTCGGCGAGCATCTGCCCACCTACAAGCCGAAGCCGACCCCGGCCCAGTACGCGGATCTGAATTTCAGCGAGAAGAACGAAAAATCGATGATGTTGAATTTCCTGACCCCGCACGGCAAGTGGCACATCCACTCGACGTACGGCGACAATCATCGTATGACGACGCTGTCCCGGGGCGTGGAGCCGTTCTGGATGAACGAGCAAGACGCGGCGGAACTGGGCATCAAAGACAACGACTGGGTGGAAGTGTTCAACGACCACGGCGTGGTGGTAACCCGGGCCTGCGTCAGCGCCCGCATCCCGCGAGGCATCTGCATCCAGTACCACTCGCCGGAGCGCACCTACTCGGTGCCCAAATCGCCTCTGCGCGGCAACCGCCGCGGCGGCGGCCACAACAGTCTGACCCGCACGCGGCTGAAACCGAACTTCCTCATCGGCGGCTACGGCCAGTTCACCTACCACTTCAATTACTGGGGTCCCACAGGGTGCAACCGTGACACCCACATCCTGGTGCGCAAGCTGCCGGAGTTGAAATGGTAAGAAATGTGCAAAATGTGAACTTCGCGAGGGTCTCTACCGTGGATAGGGTCTGCAAGCTTGGTGGGAATCGTATTTTGGGATCAGCAACCAGCGGACTTCGAATCGATTCTCCGCCACATTTCCTCCATCACCTTATCGTGGACCTTCCAGTGCCCTTCTGTACGGTCACGCCGGGATTCGGCAATTTTCGCCCGGACGTAGACTTCGTAAATCAGCCGGTCAAGATCGATTTCCGGGGGCCTGGCTGCAATAAGCTTGACGATTCTTTCTGCGTATTCCGCAACAGTCATGATGGTTTCCTTCACAAATCGATTTATATAAACTTACGAGCTAAACGACAAAAACGCAAGTTGTTTCACGATTTGTTGCGCAAACCAACCCATCATAACGGGAGCTAACATGGACATCCGATCCCAAATCTCGATGGTCTTTCATCTGGACAAATGCATCGGCTGCCACACCTGCAGCATCGCGTGCAAGAACATCTGGACCGACCGCAAGGGCACCGAGTACATGTGGTGGAACAACGTCGAGACCAAGCCCGGCACCGGTTTCCCCACCTGCTGGGAGGACCAGGAAAAATACCAGGGCGGCTGGCAGAACACCAACGGCAAGCTCAAACTCAAATCAACGGGCAAGGGCCGCATCATCGCCAACATCTTCCACAACCCGCACCAGCCCAGCATCGACGATTACTACGAGCCGTGGACCTACAAATACCAGGACCTGTTCGATGCACCCGAAGGCACCGACCAACCCACCGCGGTGCCGGTCTCCATGGTGACCGGCAAGTACCTGGACATCGAAGCGGGCCCCAACTGGGACGATGACCTGAGCGGCTCGCCCGTGTACGCCCGGCACGACCCGAACCTGGAGGCCCTGACCCCGCAACAGAAACAGCAACTGTTCGCCATCGAACGGCTGGTGTTTTTCTACTTCCCCCGCATTTGCAATCATTGCTTGAACCCGGCATGCGTGGCAGCGTGTCCCTCGGGCGCGCTGTATAAACGCGGGGAAGACGGCATCGTGCTCATCGACCAGAATCGCTGCCGCGGCTGGCGCTCGTGCATCGCGGCCTGCCCCTACAAAAAGACCTACTACAACTGGTCCACCGGCAAGTCCGAGAAGTGCATTCTCTGCTTCCCGCGCATCGAGTCGGGACAGGCACCGGCGTGTTTCCATTCTTGCGTGGGCCGCATCCGCTACCTGGGCGTGCTGCTGTACGATGCGGACCGCATCGACGAGCTCGCCCGGCGCCCGGATCCCGAGTTGGTGGATGCGCAGCGGGAGATGATCCTCGATCCCAACGACCCGGACGTCATCGCCGCGGCCCGGGCCAACGGCATCCACGACGAGGTGATCAAGTCGGCACAAAAGTCACCGGTCTACCGTTTCGTGAAAGATTGGGGCATCGCGCTGCCGCCGCACATCGAGTATCGCACCTTTCCCATGCTGTTCTATGTCCCGGCCTTGCTGCCGGTCATGGCGGCGTTCGACGGCGAAACCGTGAAAAATCTGGCAGAGGGCATCTTCCCGGATTTCGACAAGGCCCGTGCGCCCATCGAGTACCTGGGCCGCCTGTTCGCCGCAGGCAACAACAGCAAGCTTCGCTACGCGCTGAAGAAACAGATGGCGGTGCGGCAGTACCGCCGTGCGGTGACCGTCGGCGACGTGTCCCGGGAAGCGGCGGAAAAGCTGCTCATCGAAGCGGACTCCTCGGTGGAAGAGGCCGAGGCCATCTACAGGCTCACCTCTCTGTGTACGTTTGACGACCGCTTCGTCATTCCGCCCGCGCACCGGGAAGAGGCCATCGAGATGATGCGCGACCCGCTGGAGTACAAGCAGACCGTGGGCTTCGGGCTGCGGGAAGAACCGGAACGAGGAGCGTGACCATGAAACGGGACCAAACCATCTGGGTGCACCTGGCGCACCTGCTCGCCTACCCGGACGAGGAAAAGCTGCCGCATCTGTTCGATCTGCAAAAGAAGGTCGGTGCGGAGCAGCAGCACCATCTGGCGCCTCTCGTGGCGTTGGTGAAAAACTCCCGGCTCGCGGACGTCGAGGAGCTGTTTACCCGCAGCTTCGATCTCAATCCCTCCTGCTGTCTGGAGATCGGGTGGCACCTGTACGGCGAGGACTACGAACGGGGACGCTTTCTGGTGCGCATGCGAGAAAGCCTGCGCGAGCAC
The DNA here is from genome assembly GCA_964419085.1 of uncultured Cytophagia bacterium. Lineage (GTDB taxonomy): Bacteria > Zhuqueibacterota > Zhuqueibacteria > Oceanimicrobiales > Oceanimicrobiaceae > CAYQOI01. Next base: position 7,489 of record CAYQOI010000137.1, read on the forward strand.
GGCATCCAGGAGTCCATCGAATTGCCGGACCATCTCAGCCACGCCCTGCAGCTCCTGGCCTGCCTGCCGGAGGACGAGGCCACACCGTTCAGTCGACGCTACCTTCAGCCTGCACTGGCAAAAATTACCGAGCATGTCGCGGAGAACAACCCGTACCGCGGCCTGCTCCTGTTGCTGCAAAGCGAGCTGGAAACCCGCTTCGGCGCAGCGATTGAGGATCCGGACCGGCGGAACGGCCGGGTCATCGATTCGAAACTCAACGTCTTGAACTGTTCATGTTAACCTACAGGTGAGTCACATGGCAGAAGGCACGACCCTGTTCGATTATTTCAATCTGTTCTGGTTTATGGCGCTTCCGTACGTGGCGCTGTTCACCTTCTTTCTGGTGACCATCCTGCGCTACACCAGGCTGGGGTTTACCTACTCGAGTTTGTCGTCGCAGTTTTTGGAAAACCGCTTTCACTTCTGGGCGCTGGTGCCGTTTCATTACGGGGTGCTCGCGGTGCTGGGCGGACACGTGCTGGCATTTCTCATTCCACAGGAAGTCCTGGCCTGGAACAGCCAGCCGTTGCGGCTTTACTTCATCGAAGTGGCCGTGTTCATCGGCGGTATTTTTACGCTGGTGGGGCTCATCAACATCGTCATCCGCCGCATCACCGACCCAAAGGCAA
>CAYQOI010000138.1:0-5412 GCA_964419085.1 uncultured Cytophagia bacterium
CTTGCATCTGAGTCGTGGATCGCCTACCTTCAACCAAGCGATCAAATCACTTCGCACGTCATTGAACGCACCTGATGTAAACGACCATTCTCATCCGTCCCCCTTTCGACGCGGCGAATTTGTCCGCATGTGACCGGGTCGAAACACGCGCGATGTGAGTACGGCTCAAAAACAGCACAAGCCTGGCAGTGCGTCTTGCCGGGATCTTCTTCTGTGCTAACCTGATGGAGGTTTCTCATGGGTAGGCCTGTGGTACATTGGGAGCTATGGTCTCCGGACCCGGCTGGACTTTCCGATTTTTACGCCAGAGTGTTCGACTGGCAGATCCGCCACATCCAGGAAATGGATTACCGTCTGGTGGAAACGGGCGGAGAAGGCGGCATCAACGGCGGCATCATGAAACCCAAGGAAGGACCCTGGCCCGGCAACATGGTCTTTTACATCGACGTGGATGATCTGGACGCGTATGTCGAAAAGATCAAAGATGCCGGAGGCAAGGTGGTGGTGGAACACATGGAGGTGCCGGAGGTGGGCGCTTTCGCCCTGTTCGAAGACCCCGACGGCCGGGTGCTGGGCATCTGGCAGCAGAAATAAGCTGCCTCCCCTGGCCAGTGACGCGCGGGACACTTCCCGGCCTGGCCTGTCCCGTATGAAAAGCTGACCACAAGCACAGCACAGGCTCCTGCTCGTTCTCCTTCTTCTGAGGCCCATCCAGGCCGAGCCGCAACCGCGTGAGTTCCGGCATTCCTGCCGTCTATCCCGCAAAAACAGCACGCCATCTGCAAATCGCACCACTCGTCGCTTGGCGGTGGCATTTTTGCCAAAAAATGCGTTTGATCGGAAAAACAGCGTTCAACCACGGAGTCAAGCCATGCGAAGACGTGTCAACGAGATGGTCGCCGTCACGAAACGGATCCTGACGGAGCTGGTTCGGACCCGACGAAGCCTGATTTTCTGGGCGGTCTTTCCCACCCTGATGCTGTTGCTTTTCGGTCTTATCTACGCGGGCGGCCGAAGCGCCGCAAAGTCATTCGATACCACCGCGCCGGGAATTCTGATCGGGGCAGCTCTGTTTTTCAGTTGCCTGGGAGGACCCATCTCCCTCATTGTGGCGGAGCGAGAGCGGGGGACGTTGCGACGCCTTCTCATCTCGCCTCTCAAGCCCGGCTCCTATTTCCTGGGAATCGTGTTTGCCTACCTTGCCATCGCCTTTGGCCAGACCGCGATCGTTTATGGCATCGCTTTTCTGTTTGGCGGACGGTTTCACGGTTCTCCGGTATTGGGCCTAATCGTTATCGCCCTGAGCACGTTCGCATTCGTGGGACTGGGCTTCTTCTTCGGCACGCGTTTCACCAAACGCACCGAGGATGTAACCGGGCCGGTTTCGGCGTTCGGTGTCCCCTTGCTGGTCTTGGGCGGCACATTCTTTCCCGTCAAGGTCTTGCCACCCTACTTGCTCGCCCTGGCGTATTTCGACCCCATCTTTCACATGAATCAGGCCTTGAAGGGAATCTCGGCCTACGCGCTGGGGATTCCGGGGACGCGGCCTCATCTGATGTTCCTCATCGGGTTTACGGTTCTGGCCTTGTTGTTAGGTGTTCGCTCTTACAAACAGCTTCTAGCGAAAGAAAGGATGGCGTGAGATGATCCGAGTCGAAAACCTTCACAAATCATTTGGTAACAAGCACGTGTTGCGCGGTCTCACTTTTTCCGTGAAACGCGGGGAGGTGTATGGGCTGCTGGGCCCGAACGGGGCCGGCAAGACCACCACCATCAACATCCTGTGCAATTTGCTGCACGCGGACGAAGGGAAAATCACGATAGAGGGGAAAACCATTTCGGAATCGACCCGGTATCTGGTGGGTGTTGTTCCGCAAGAGACGGCCATCTACAAAGATCTGACCTGCACGGAAAACCTGTCGTTCTTTGCCTCCATCTACGGTGTGACCGGTGTACAGAAGACCAGACGCATTCGAGCACTTCTCAAAATGTTTAATCTCGATGAATATGCAGACACGGAGGTTCGTAGATTGAGTGGAGGATGGCAACGCCGGGCCAACATCGTCGTGGCTCTCGTTCACTCGCCCGTGGTCTTGATTCTCGACGAACCGACCCTGGGCCTGGACCTCGAGGCGCGTTACGAGCTCTGGAAGCTCATCGAAACGCTGCGTGATTCCGGCGTCACGATTTTACTCACCACGCATCAACTGGATGAGGCCGAGAAGCTTTGTTCCCGCATCGGGATCATGCAAGAGGGTCGCATCGCGGCGGAAGGATCGTTGCGGCAACTGCGGGAACTCGTTCCGGCCAAACAGCTTGCAACCATCGAAACGACGGACAAAGAGGCCGTCATTCGACGGGCCCTGTCTTTGGGCTGGGCGTACCGCTGCTACGGTGGACAATTGACCCTCTGCCTGCCCCAGGAGTTTACGCTCAAAAGTTTTGTGGACCGTTTTGAAGGGCTTGCGATTTCGTCGGTCGCACTGCACCAGGTGGGTCTTGAACACGTCTATCTGGAGGTAACCCGCCATCGAGACCAAACGGTACCAGACCCTAGCGATGCACGCTCTGTCCCCTGCCCACGTGGATCTGGCAGTGGGCCCGGTAGAGGCGCCTCGAGCCACCTTAGAACTGAACCTTCTGCCCGACCTGGACGCCGTGCTTCCGGAACCAGCCGACGTTGACTTCCAGTGCATACTGCGCCGGTGCGGCCGAAACGTAGCGGCGGGTCTCATCTAAAGGCACCATGTGCTGGATGTCGACGATGACGCCGTTCTCATCGATGAACGCGATGTCAAGCGGGATGAACGTGTTGCGCATCCAGAAGGTCAGCACTCGCGGTCCCGGAAATACAAAGAGCATGCCCTGGTTCTCCGGCAGCCGGTCGCGGTACATCAGGCCTTCCAGCGCGGTCCGGTCATCTTGTGCCACTTCCACCTTGAGCGGCACCCCGGCGATGTGAATGGTCACCAACCCCTCGTCGACCTCCGCTTGCTCGGTTCCGCCGCGCTTCTCGCTATCCTCCGCATGGTTGTCGCTACAGGCCGTCGCAAGCACGGTCACCAGCAGCAGTAGGCAACAGGCTTGCCAGGCATTTCGCTTGTTCACCCACATGGCCCAATATTAATCAACTTCAGGCAGAATCACAAATATTTTCGCAAACATCGCGGTAAAATTGTGCGGCCGGCGAAGCAACTCCGAGGCGGTTCAGGAACAAAGCCGAGAGCCGAACGTACAAGGAACAAACTCCTACACGTCACACTCAAGCCATCGAGGACCAAAATGCCGTTCTGCCCAAAGTGCAAATACGAATTCGTCGAAGGAATGACATCCTGCCCAGACTGTCAAGTTGACCTGGTGGAAAAGCTTCCCGAAGAAGAGCAACCGGGGAGCGACTTCAAATGGGTGGTGCTTCACGCCTTTCCCGGTCCGGTGTACGCCGAAATGGTGAAGGAGACCTTGCAGCGGCACGACATTCCCTGCCTGGTCAAAAAGGATTTCTTCTCGTCTGCTTACGGCGCGCACGGCACCTCTGCGGGAGGGCTGGAAACGGTGATCCTCGTCCCGGAGGAACGTCGCGAGGAAAGCGAGCATCTCCTGGTCCAGATGCTGAACCACATCTGAGGCCTCTGGCTCAACCCCCTTTCTCTACCCGTTGGGCCTGGCGCTGACGGAAGGCTTCCCCAAGCAACAGACAAGCCGCGTGCGTCAAAGCCAGCGAGGAGGCGCTGTTTTCGCTCATGGGAATGCGGACGAAGCCGTCGCAGCGCTCTCTCAGCTTACCCGAAAGACCGCGCTTCTCCCCACCCACGGCCAGCGCCACCGGACCGGTGAGGTCGAGGTCGTAAACCGACCGTCTCGCTCCTGCGATGCAGCCCCAGAGTTTTACCTCCCGTTTTGTCAACACGCGAAGTTGTGAAACTTCGGAGAACTTGACCAGCGGCAAGCGTTCGAACGCGCCCGAGGACGCCCGCGCCACCGCGGTTTCGTCGAAATTCCAGAGATGTTTCTTCAACAAAACCGCGTGCGCACCCAGCGCCTCCGCCGTCCGCAAAAGATAGCCGAGATGCTGGGCGTCCTCCACCCCTTCCAGAAGCAACAGAAGAGGTTGCGATTGGGCTGCTAAAATCTCATCCAACGATTCAGGGGAGAGAAGAGGTTTGCGGCTGCACAGGGCGACCACGCCACCGTGACTCCGGCCAAAAGCCAGGGCGTCGAGCTCTTGCTGTGCAACATACTTTATGGGGACGTTGAGGCGCTCGGCCTCTTGCACGACTTCCGCGCTGCGTGCCGGATGTGAGCCGTTCTTGATGCAGATGAGCCGGAATCTGCGTTTCCGCGCCCTGAGCGCCGCGAGGACCGCCTGTTGCCCTTCGAGTTGCACAGGGTCAGCGTTTCGGGTCCGCTTCAGGGCGTAAGAGAAGGTTCTGGCTTTCCAGCTTTGGGGGATGGAGCTTCAAAACGATGTCATCAAACCAGGCGGTTGCCTCCTGGTGACTATTATCGGTGTCCACCATCAACGCGACCGCGGTGATCATTTCCGGGTCTTTGCCGAACGCCTTCTGATAATCCTCCAAGAAATCCCGCTGTTCAGAAACCCATTTGCCCTTTTTCTCGCCACCGCTTTCCAGCACGATGATCTTCACGCTCTTGCCGTAAGGGTCAGTGTAGACACTCCCCACCGATTGTTTCGCGGCCCAGACGTAGCACAAGGCGTGGGTCTTCCAGCTCACCAGGTGCGGTTCGAAAACCAGATAGAGCCGTGCGGCGTAGTCATCGCCTAACTTGGTGCGTTCCGCGGTTTTCTTGGAAAGCGGCCGCTCGATTTTCCAACGCCAGGAGATGCTCCCGCCATCCACAGTGCGTATGTTCAGCATGCGCCACAGCGCCGCAGCGCTGCTACTGCTTGTGGCCCTCAAAACCTGATTCGTGTCCTCGCTGACCACCTGAAATACCGTGGGCTTCCTCGGAAGTTTTCTCACCAGCCAGTCCCGGTCCCAGCCTTTTTTGAAATCCCCCAGAAGCGTCAAGGTTGAATCCTGCGCCGACGCGGCCACAACCCAGGCGGTCAGAATCAACCAGCACCACAACGCTCGCTTCAGCCAGTTCATTTTGGTTCTCCAAGCTCTCAACTGTCTCACGGATACAGAAAGCGGACGGCCCAGGCGTTGTCCTGCCGCACATACAAAACCCGCTCGTGCAAGCGGTCTTCCCGGCGCTCCCAGAACTCTATTTGCTCCGGTACGATACGAAATCCGGACCAGAACGGGGGCCGTGGGACGCTGCTTCCGGCAAACTTCTGCTGAAATTCTTGCACACGTGCCTCCAGCTCTTCCCGGCTGCCAAGCGGCTCGCTTTGTCGCGAAGCCCAGGCACCGATCTGGCTGCCACGCGGCCGGGTGGCAAAATAAG
>CAYQOI010000138.1:5422-8155 GCA_964419085.1 uncultured Cytophagia bacterium
AAATAAGCATCGCTCTCGGCATCCGAAAGCCGCTCGGCCCTCCCCTCTACCCGCACCTGGTAGTGAATGGGCTCCCAGTAAAAGCAGAGCGCAGCCGCGGGGTTGGTCTTCAGGTCGCGTGCCTTCCGGCTCTCCATATTGGTGTAAAACACAAAGCCATGCTCGTCGAAATGCTTCACCAGCACAACCCGAGCGGATGGCTTGCCGTCCAACGTGGAGGTCGCCAACGTCGCCGCGGTAGGCTCCTCGACATCGTGCTGCCGATACATCTCGTAGAGTTCAGAGAAGCGTTTGATGGGATCCTGTTCCACACTCGTCTCCACACAACCGTTCCATTAACCGGCAGGGAATATAAACAATCTCGTCCCGTTTTGCAACTGCTTTGTTACGGGGGGGATCTCCTTTTTGAAAGGAGCCGCTCACGACTGGTTCGCCGCTGAAGTTTCCCATTTGCTGTCCGAGCAAAGTGCGGCAAAAAGCGGATGCTCGCCGGTCCGTGGTACCTGGGGAGCCTGGCCCTCAGCAAAGCCAACAGCTCCTGCTGAGCGGTCCGGGAAAACGGCTCGCCTTCAAAAACCAGGGTGACGGCCTCCCCCAGGGCGGCATCGGGCAGACCGCAGACAAAGAAGGGGCGGCCAGCGATTGCACTCGTCACGTCCTCGCGGGCCAGCACCGCTGCGATCTCCTCCTCCAACTGCTCCGCCGCGAGCTTCACGCCGCCGGAATTGATCACATTGTCAAAACGTCCGCGCCACCGGAAGCGCGTCGATGAAAGCAGCTCTACCAGGTCGTTGGTGACCACCCACTTCTGCGCGGTCTGCGGCGCTTTGACCTTGAGGCAGCCGCGTTCATCCGTATCGATGCAAACGCCCGGCAGCGCCTCGTAGAAATCGCCGGCTTGCGCGCCGTTGAGCCGGCGCAGCGCGATGTGGCTCACCGTCTCGGTCATGCCAAACGTCTGGTAAATGGGCGCCTGGACCTGCTGCAGTTTCCGGTGCAACTCCTGGGAAATGGGCGCTCCGCCCACCAGAATCGCTTTCATCCGATGAAGCATCGCAAGGGTGTCGCCGCCTGCTGCCAGGATCTTTTGCACCTGCAACGGCACAAACGCGGCAAAATCCAGCCGACAGGTCTCCGGGGAGTCGAGTTGCAGCAAGGGATTGCCTCGCGGTTCCACAACCACCAATTCCAGCCCCAAAACGAAGCCGCGCACCAACATCATCAGGCCTGCGATGTAGGCAGGGGAAAGGCAGACGAGCGCGCGGTCTCCGGGTTTCAGACCCAGGGCCCGGCCGGTGGCTTCGGCGCTGGCCACCATCTGCGCGCGAGTCAACCGTACGCTTCGGGGTGCGCCGGTAGAGCCCGAAGTCTGAAGCACGAACGTCTGCACGCCTGCCAGCCAGTCGCCGCAGAAGCGCAGGGTCATGAGCTCATTCTCGGTGAACGCGTCCGCGTCGAGAAATGGCCGGTTCTCCAGAAGCCAGGAGCGCGAGAGGTGCCTTCCGTTCAGAATCAACCCTTGGAAACCGGACATGGTGGCATCAAAGCAATGCGAGTTCTCGGGCCGCGTCAGGCGTAGACGCCTGGGGATGAAAGTGCAGGTGGCCGTCGGCGACGTTCAGCGGGGACGGAAAGTTTTTTACGAATAGCCGCCCCGTCCCTAACCCCTGGGGCATTTTGGGCTCCAGCGTGCTGGTCCACTGGCTGAGGACGTTCAAGCCGATATTGGATTCCAGCGCGGAGGTCACCCAGTAGCCGATGCCCAGCCGCTGAGCAAAACGGATCCATTCTTCGGCGGCAGCCAGACCTCCCACTAGCGTGGGTTTGAGCACGATGTACTGCGGCCGCGCCTCCTCCAAGAGCGCCAACTTTTCCTCCGGCATCGCGATGCCGATCAACTCTTCGTCCAGCGCAACGGGAATGGGGCTATGGCGACAGATTTCCGCCAGCGCAGCGCGCTGCCCGGCCTTGATGGGTTGCTCCAGGGAATGAACGCCGAACGCGGCCAGTCGCTCGAGCCGCGCAAGCGCTGCCTCCGGCGCAAAGGCCCCGTTGGCATCCAGTCGAAGCTCAAAGCGGGAGGACGGACAACGTTTGCGCACGTCTCGGAGCAATTCGCACTCGGCGTCGAAATCCAGGGCGCCGACCTTGATCTTGATGCAGGTGAACCCGGCTTGTGCCTTTTCCACGACCTGCCGAAGCATTTCTTCGATGCTCCCCATCACCACCAGACCGTTGATGGGGATGGCGCGCTCCCCGCGGGTGAAAGGGGAGTCGAACAGCCGCTGCCGCCCGCCGCGCGCCAGGTCGAGCAGAGCGCTTTCCACGCCGAACCGGATGGCAGGCCACGCCTGCAAATCCAAGTCATCCGCCGACCCGCCCTGGTTCATGTGCTCGCACACCTGCCGGAGTCTGTCCTCGAAGTCCGGCCGATGGTCTACGCTCAGCCCGTTGAGCGGCGCACATTCGCCCAGCCCGATTTCGATTCCGTTTGTCCCCTCCCGCGTCAAACGGAGAATGTAGGTCTCCCGCTCCGTCATCACCCCTCTGGACGTGCCCATGGGAGTGATGAAGCGCAGGGTGAATTTACGAAACTCGGCGCGCAGGGTGGTCACAGCACACTACCCAGGCCAAACGTCAGGCTGAACAAGAGGGTGGTGAGCGCCATTTGACGGAGTTGCGGGTCAAGCTCAGCTGCGTCGCGCTGCTGCCAAACACGGCGGCCGTTTTCCA
>CAYQOI010000139.1:0-5554 GCA_964419085.1 uncultured Cytophagia bacterium
GCACCAGTGGCAGGTGGAATAGCCGATGGAGAGAAAAATCGGCTTGTCTTCCGCCCTCGCTCGAGCAAAGGCTTCCTCGCCCCACGGATACCAATCCACAGGATTGCTCGCGTGCTGAAGCAAATAGGGACTCTTTTCGAATACCAGACGGTTGTAATTGGGCCCGCCATCCGGGGGAAGCTTTTTGAGTTCCTCTGGCGTTGGTAGGCGTTTGCGCCCGTCTGCCCCCACGGCCGCCAATGCCTCCCCCCCTTCTTCTCTATGTTTAAAAACTTGCATTGTAGCCACCGAAACGACGCTGATGAATAAAATGGAAACAACAAGAAGCGATTTCTTGGTCATCTTTGCACCAACCTGATTTTTCCATGCAATATAGGGCTAACGGCTCACAACATGCAACAAAAAAGCCATGAAGAGGTAAAAACCTTCTTCCCCGAGTCAGGGACAGCGGCGATGCGCTCACCGCACCAACGCCATTTTTCCATACACCACTCTGCTTTCAACCTGCAATCGATAGACATAAATTCCCGAACCCACCCGGAGCCCGCTCCGGTCTCTGCCGTCCCACACCACCGCGCGGTGGCCGGCTCGCAGCTTGCCGTTTAGCAACGTCACCACCTCTCGTCCCAAAATATCGTAGATTCGCAGCACCACCTGCCCGTCTTCCGGCAGGTCGAATTCGATCCTGGTGGCGGGATTAAACGGATTGGGGTAATTCTGGTACAGACGAAGCGCTTGCGGCAGAGGTGCCCGCGCCGGATCCACAAAGACCGCGATGTCGCTGATTCGGACCGGAAGCCGGTAGACCGCGGCAGCGAGGCTGTCGTCGGTGGCGGTGACCACGAGCGTATCCAACCCTGTGGTATCGGTCAAAGAAAGCACAGAGAGAAGGCTGCCGGCCAACTCGGGCGCCACCAGTCCGGTGGTCGCGCGCGCCTCGTAGTGCAGGGTGTCGGCCGGGTCCACGTCCTGAAATACCGTATCGAGGTCAGCCACCGCCGCGGAGCCGAACGCGCGCGGCAGCGCGAGCTCCTTCCTCGTGGCGATCACTTGTGGCGCGTCGTTCACAGCCCTGACGGTGACCGCGAACGTGTCGGCAGCGGTTTTCCCCTGAGAGGTCGCCTCGATGGAGACATCCGCGTGACCGAATTGGTTCTCGGCAAAGGAGAGTGTCAGCACGTCGCCAGCGATCGAAGCTTGCACCAGGTTAGGATTGCTGTTGCCGGCCACCGCCCAGGAAATCGCGCCGCCGGGATCGGGGTCCTGGAACACATCGGTGAGGCCGAGAACCAAATCAGGGGCATCTTCCGCAACCACCTGGTCGGGGATGGGATTGGCGACAAACGGCGGGGAATCGCCCAGCGTGAACGTGTCGATGAGTTCGCCCTTTCGGTTGATAAACTGGAAAGTCACCGACTGGTCGTCGGCGTCCACCCGCATCGCGCCATAGTCGGAACCGTAGCGCACCACACTGCCGGTTACCGGGCTGCCGAAGCCGTTCAAGCTCCTGCCGCCCGCGCCGTTCACGAAATAGACGATGCCGTCGCGCAAGATGCGCTCGTAGTTGTGGTCGTGACCCGAAATCACCGCGCTGGCCCCCCACGCCGCGTACGGCCACTGGACCCGGGTCTGGGACCCATGCCCCGTACCCGACGAAAAGGGCGAATGGTGTAAATACACGATTCTGAACGGAGCGACAGACGCAGCCAGTCGAGCCTTCAGCCAGTTGGCCTGCTTCGATGAGCTCTGCGTGCCGTCGGGTTCCGCTGTGTCGCTGTCCAGGACGAAGAAATGCACGGGGCCCCAGACGAAATCGTAATAGCGTTCGTTGTTGGGTAAGACGAAGTAGTCCAGATAGGGCTGAGCGTTCGGCGTCATCCAGTCGTGATTGCCCAGGGCGGGGAAGAACCGGTTTGTGGTGCTGCCCGGGCCGAAGGACCCCGTATACGGATGAATGAACTCATGGAAGTACTTGCCAATGTTCTTGTCGATGGTGGAACGCTCGCCCCGAGGATAATTGTTGTCCCCCACCGTGATGACAAAGTCCGGCTGCCAACTTTTGATCAGAGCCGCCACGTCGCTCTCCCGCTGGTCGTCCACCCCGTAATCGCCGATCACGGCAAACCGGACGGCACCGTCCGGGGCGGCCACCATAAACACCGGCGACGGCTCGCTCTCATTTCCCGCCAGATCGACCGCGGTGACCCGGCAGGCGTAAACGCGATCGCGTTCCAGGGCCGTGAATACGTACGTGGTGTCTTGCCAGCCACCGGCGGTGCTGTCAACCAAGGCCAGATGAAGGGGATCGGCACCGCAATAAATACGGTATTTCGTCGTTTGGGGGGACGCCGGGCTCCAGCGCAGGGCGACCTTGCCCTTAGTCGTGCGGGCAGCAAGATTCCCGGGCGCCGGGGAAACGGTGGGCTGCGAGGCGAACCCGTCCGGAGCACCGCTCGGGGGTAACAGCCAGCAGAAAACCGCCAGAGCCCCCACCCCGAGCCATCGTCCAGCGCTCGTGTGTATTCGGTGCCCCATTTTCAGCGAAATCCTCCAGTGGGCTCGCGGTGATTTTGCCGGCCCACTGCCGCGTTCTACAACATGCCTTTGCGCTTGCGGATGAGCCACTCGCTGCCCAGCAGGAACAGACACAGCAATAGCACCGCAGGTCGATTCCACAGCTCCCACTCGCTCTTGACCTGGTCTATCCGCTTGGGGAACTGCAGCTTGCTTTCCAGTTGCTCAAAATCGTTGGGGGTAAAATACGCGCCCCCGCTTTTGGCGGCGACCTGGCGCAACAGGTCCTCGTTCATGCGCGTGGCCTGGAATTCGAGATTGAAGCCCTCCACCGAAAACTTGCCGGTGTCCCGGCCCAGCACACGTCCCCCGCGGTGCGCGGTGCCCACAAACTCGTAGTCTCCCCCTTCCAGCACCTCGATCATCCCTTCATAGCGCCCGTCGCCGATGCTGGTCAGGGTCAGTTGTTGCGAGCCCTTTCCGCTCTTGAGCATCACGACGACCTCGGCGTCGTCCACAGGCTCGTAATCTTCAAAATATACTTGTGCTGAAAACTGTATTTCCTCGCCACTGCGATAGATTTCCTTGTTGGAATGGATCCGCACGAGCTTGCTGTCTTCCGATGTGGTGAGCCAGCGTACGCTATTTCGTACAAAAGAGCGATAGGCTTCGCCACTCTTGCCCACGCCCGTCATCAACAGATCCCAGCGCCACAGGCCGTAAGCTAAAGCCGTCAACGACTTTCGCGTGCCGGAGCGGTAAGCCGCGAGCAGCACCGGAGAACTTCCGCGGCGCCCGGCAAGCCCCGGTGTGCGTTGCGGGTCGATGGCCGCCAGAGCCTGGACCTGCGGTTTCAGACGCACACGTGTGAGATTGGTGAATACCGGAGGCAACTCCTCCCATCTGCGCTGGTTCTCCGCATCATCCTCGGCCAAACGCATCACAGGGTGGTGTAGCCCCTGGGGCAAAGGCTGAATGTACACCACGTGCTCCCCGGTTCTGGCCGGCCTCGAGGCAAAAGGCAGGAAATCCTTCCAAAGCCAGAGCTTCTCGATGTCGGTCTGGGCCGCGGGTAAGAACATCGCCGCCTTCCCGCTGGCCAGTGCAGCACGGAGTTGCTCCAGAACGGAGCGCCTGGAGCTGCGACGCGGATAATCCAGGAAAACGTACGCGTCGAACGCCCGCACCCGCTGAGCCGACGTGTTCACTCGCGCGTAAAACTGCCCATCTTTTTTCTCCACCCACGTTTCCAGCGCGAGATTGGGGTCCGATTCCAGGGCCCGCTTGAGAAAAACGAAATCGGGCCCGGGCGCGCCGGCCACGAGCAGAATCTTCTGTTTGCTCTTCAACACCTTTACATAGAAAGGCTTGGCGTTGTTGGCGTAGGTGAGCTCTCCGTCCAGATGCGGTATGGAAAGCTCATATTTTTGAAATCCCTCCCCTTCCGGCGTAAAGTGCAGCCGCACCTTTTGCTCGAAGCCGTTATCGCTTAGAGTCACCATCTTTGAATCCAGCGTCTCGCCCTGGTGGGAGAGGCGCACCGCAACGCGTTGGCCTCCGAATCCACTGCTTTTTATGTAAACATCGACGGGAATCGCTGTGCCCGAGTAGGCCACCTCGTTGGTAACGTAGTTGGTGATGAGCGCGTCCTTCTGCGCTCGCGGGTCTCCAATCGCGATGGGAAAGAGCGGCCGGCCGTACGAAGCCGCGTACCGGGCAGGGTTCTCTCCCAGATTATCCGCTCCGTCGGTTAGCAGCACCACCGCGGCAAAGTACTCCTGACCCAGCGCCTCTTTGAGCTCCTCGAGCGCGCGGGTCAGGTCGGTGCCATCTCCATTGAGCGCCAGAGAGTCCGGCGCGGCGGGCAGGCGGTCGCCGAGTTTGCTGGAAAAGGGGAAAAACGCGAAATCGAATCGATCGTGCTTCTGCCGAAACAGATCGTGCCGGAGAATCCGGCGCAGTTCCCGCCCACGGTCTCCTTTGCGATCGGAAAGCGCCATGCTCGCAGAATTATCCACCAGCACCGCGACAACGGGCTTTTCCTCCTCGGACCGCGTGACGCTCAAGATGGGCTGGAACAGCATAAGCAGAATCAGAAGCGCGACCCCCGCGCGCAGCGCAGCGAGCAAGATGCGCCAGCCCCGGGAAACCTCCGGCACGGTCCGCCGGTACACGAACGCGCTGGCCGCGATGGCCAGGGCAATTCCCAGCGCCAGCAGCCAGGCGCTGCCGCTTATGGTCAAACTTATGTCGGCCAAAAAACTCACCTCACGGTCACAAGCTCAGGGAGGGCTGCGGGCTCAAGCTGAAATCAGACGGCCGGCCGCCTTCGAGGTAGAATTTCCCGGCGCGGACAATCATGGCCGCGTTGTCCGTGCAAAGTTGAGGCGGAGGAACAAAGAGACGGAACCCCAGGCGCTCGCTCTCTGCCTGGAGTCGCTGTCGCAGCAGCGAATTCCTGGCCACCCCACCCGCAATCGCGAGCTGTGCGACGCGGTGCTCCGCCAGCGCGGCGAGACTCTTTTCCACCAGCACTTCGATGGCCGCGGACTGAAAGCTCGCTGCGATGTTCGCCTTTTCCTTTTCTCGCTCCGCGGGGGAAATCGATTTGAGATGGTAGAGGACGGCCGTTTTCAACCCGCTGTAGCTGAAAGCCAGGGCTTCGTTCTTTACCACGGCCCTGGGAAACGTCAGGGTCGGGTTCGCGTTTTTTGCCAGCTGGTCGATGGCGGGACCTCCCGGATAGGGCAGCTCCAGCATCTGGGCCACTTTGTCGAAGGCCTCGCCCGCGGCGTCGTCTCGCGTTTTGCCCAGAACTTCGTACCGCCCCCACTCCCGCACCAACACGAGCTCGGTGTGTCCGCCGGAAATGATTAACGCGAGAAACGGCGGTTCCGGGCCGGCATCCAAAACCGAATTGGAAAACAGATGCCCTTCAAGATGGTTGACCCCGACAAACGGAAGGTCCAACCCCAGGGCCAGGGCTTTGGCGAAATTCAGTCCCACCAACAAGGCGCCCGCCAGGCCGGGTCCGTAGGTG
>CAYQOI010000139.1:5564-8121 GCA_964419085.1 uncultured Cytophagia bacterium
ATGCCATCCAACTGCTGCTTGCCCACCCCAGCTTCGGAAAGCGCGGCCGCCACCACCGGCACGATGAGCTTCACATGCTGTCGCGAGGCGAGTTCGGGCACCACGCCGCCCCATTCCTTGTGCACGTCCTGAGACGCGATCACATTCGAGGCCAGATGGTCGTCGACCCAGACCGCCGCGGCCGTCTCGTCGCAGGAGGTCTCTATGCCCAGCAGCTTCATACTAAAATGTCACGTATGCGTCGATGATGAGCTGGCCGTTCCAATCCTCGTCAAAACCGTATTCCACCCGCAGGAGGTTTTGGTACGGCAAGAAGAAATGCAGGCCCGCGCCCCAACCGGTGATGAAGTCTTTCCTGGTGAGGGTTTGGTTTTGAAACCAGAGCGCGCCGGTATCCACAAACAGGGCGCCGCTGACCCCGAGACGCAGGTTGCTTCCGTACCGCCCCATGGAGCGAAACGGGCCCCAATTGTGGTACGTGATTTTTTTGATGGGAAAGCGAAACTCCGCGCTCCCGATCAACAGGTTCTCCCCGGTTCGCCGCTCGTTGAAATGGCCCCGGATGCGGGTGAGAAACCCGAAATGCACCTGGTCGTAGATGGGAATGGTTCCGCTAGACAGGTTGGTTGCCCCGCGGAAAGCCAGCGTTGTGGGGCCGATGGGAATATATTTGCGTGCATCTGCACCATATCGAGTGTAGTCGACTTTTTTGCCGAACCACCCGGTTTTGGTCACCCACAGGTTCAGGTAGTTGCCCCGGTGGGCGTACTCCCACAAATCCCGCGAATCGTAGCGAAACGAAAGCCCGACCTGGGGCAGGTGGTCCTTTCCGGACGCGGAGAGCGTCAGCCCGGCGTTGCGGGCCGGCAACTTGAGCTGCCGGTAGCCGAAATTGATGTCGAGATAGGTGAAATGTCCAAAGCGCTTTCCGATTCGCCAGTTGAAACCCAACTGCGTCTCGTTGACCACCGAGTCCAGAACGGTAAAGCTCTGGTTCCGAATTCTGCGAGCGAAAACCGAAAAGCTGGTGTAGAACTTGAGCTTGCCAAAAATCCAGGGGTTGGAGTAGGCCAGCCTTACAGCCGGGTTGAACCCCAGCCAGAACGAAAAGTCGATGACCTCCCTGCGCCCGCGGAAGTTTGTGTGCAGCAGCCCCGCACCCACCGAAAGGCGTTTCCAGTCGCGTTCGTTGCGAAAAATGATGGGATAGGGAAACAGGTACCACATTTCGCTGACGGTCACCACCAGGATGACCCCGCGATTGGTGGGGACGTAGTCCACCTGGACACGGTTGAAGATGCCGAGATTGGAAATGCGCAGTTCGTCTTCCCGAGCAACCTTCGGGTCAAAGTGGCCGCCGGGCTTGAGCTTCATCTCACGCAGAATGGTCTCCTCTTTGGTCTTTTCGTTTCCTTGAACAACGACCATCAGGATGGTGCTCCGTTCGGGAGAAACAACCAGAGCCCGGGAGCTATCCGGCCCTTGACCAAATGCCGAAGTAGACCAGAGGAGAAAGACCAGCGGCAAATACCGCGACGCATGTTTTGGTAGAAACAAAAGACGCATGAAAAGCACAACACCCAAGAAAGATGGGATGCGCGTCCCGTCAGAGACGCTCGAGAAGCCTGAAGGTTACACGAAAATCATCCCTGGATCGATCCGTTCTTTTTGCGATATCGATGCGAAAAACACCTTCGAGAAGGAGGATAGACAGCCCGACATCCGTTTTCAGGTTATCAAAAGTGAGTTGACCGAAGCCATCCAACAAGCCATTCCGTGGGCTGGTCTGCCAGGCCCAGCCCGTATCCACGAACACACCCAACGAAAGCGTGGTCCAGAACGTACCAAAAAAAGGAACCCGCTGAAGCGGGATTTTCTGCAGCACGTCGCCACCGAAGAAATAATTGGCGTTCAACATGGCCATGCGGTTGCCGCTGTACTCCTTGTCGTCGAAGCCGCGCAGGCTGCCGATGCCGCCCAGGTCGATGGTGTGCTGCTCTGCGAGACTGCCCCGACGCGTGCCCACCATTCCGCGGAACACGAGGCGCTGGTTTCCAAAGGTCTGCAAATACTTTTTGATGGTCACGAACAAGCCGTCTGTGTCGAAATCTTCTTCGGTGTGCTCGTAAATGGCCTCCAGATACCAGCCCGTAAGAGGAAAGACGGGGTTGTCCCGCCAGTCGAAAGCAGCGATGAACCGCAGCGCGACCTCGTCTCCCTCTACGATGCGGGAGTCGGGGCGAGTCGGGTTCTCATCAAACGTGCCGCCAAACACACTCCAATCGATATTTCGGTCCAGCGCATCGTAGGTGCGCCGTTCGATTTCGAATCGAAGCGTGTGGATGCCACTGAGACGATGGTCGACAAAAAAATTGAATCCTTGAACGCCGTAGTAATCTTTGTAGTCTTCACGAAAAAAGAGCGCGGCCAGAGAGTTTTCAACTTGACCGACCACCCAGTCATCTTGCGAGGCCACGTGCTTGAAAACTTCCGCACCGATGCTCAGTCGGTTGAATTCGAAGAAATCTTTTCTCACGCCCGCCGTGTATCTGAACTG
>CAYQOI010000140.1:0-8102 GCA_964419085.1 uncultured Cytophagia bacterium
TGGCTGCCGAGCTGAAGTTGGATGTGAAGCTGGCAAAGCGCGCGGGGCTGCTGCACGATATCGGGAAGGCGAGCAGCCAGAACATGGAAGGCACACACACCCAGATCGGGGTGGAAATAGCCAGGCGATTCAAGGAGAACCCCATCGTGGTCAACGCGATCGCGTCGCACCACGAGGACCAGCCGCCGACTTCGCTCATTTCGGTTCTGGTGTGCGCAGCCGATTCCATCTCGGGCGCACGGCCGGGTGCACGTCGTGATACGCTGGACGGCTACATTCGGCGCATCGAGAGCCTGGAAAAGGTCGCCGACTCTTTCGACCTGGTCTCCAAGGCGTATGCCATCTCGGCCGGCCGGGAAGTACGGGTAATCGTGCAACCGGAGAAGGTCAGCGATACGGATGCGGACCTTCTCGTATCTGAAATTGCCAAGAAAATACAGAGCGACCTTGAATACCCGGGCCAGATCAAGGTTACGGTCATTCGGGAATCCAAAGCAGTAAGTTACGCGTAAGGGGACACTTTTAACACACATTTCTAACGTTTGGGAGTAACAACATGAATAGCAAGAAGATAAAGATCGCTTTTTCGTTCACCGTGGTTGTGGGACTCGTCGTCTGGCTGGTGGTTTCGGGTTTTAACGACAACATGCGTTACTACGTGGGGGTCAAGGAGGTCAAGGCGATGAGCAGCGATGCATACGGCAAGGGACTACGGGTGCGAGGACAGCTCGTGCCAGGCTCTCTGGTCAGGAAGAGTAAGAGCCTCGAGGTGAGTTTTCTGATCGAAGATCAGGGCGAGCAACTCGAGGTGCATTACGCCAAAGAACTTCCCGACACCTTCAAGGATGGCGCCGAGGTCCTGGTGGAAGGAAAATACACGCCAGAGGGGTACTTCGATGCCCAGATGCTCATGGCAAAATGTCCCTCGAAGTATGAAAGCACCGATGACTACAGCGGCGGTGGCCAGCCTGCGCCGTATTCCAAGGAAGGAACGAATTAGTGTTTGAACAAAAATCGCTTTCTTCGTAATTCCCCCATGTCGTTGGCCAGAATCTCCTGTACGAAGCACGAGATTCCGGCTTAAGGATTGTGGGAATGACCGCTCGGAAAGAGCCTTCGTTCAAACACGGATTAGCCGGAGAATAGCTAAATGATAGATATCGGACATCTGATCCTGATCCTTGCCCTCACCTGTGGGGCATATTCCATCTTCGCTTCAGTGCTGGGCGCCAGAAATCAAAGAGAGGATTTGATCACATCTGGCGAGCACGCCCTGTTTGCCGTGACCATTTTGCTGACCCTTGCGATGGTCGTGCTGTGGCAGGAGATCCTGGCGCACGACTTCCACAACGAGTATGTCGCCAGCTACTCCAACCGAGCCATGCCGACATTTTATGTGTTTGCGTCGCTGTGGGGGGGGCAGAAGGGCTCCTTGTTGTTCTGGGGCTGGTTGCTTTCCATCTACGCCGCGCTGACCGTTTATCTGAACCGCGACAAGAATCGCGTGTTGATGCCTTATGTCACCGCGATCCTGATGGCCGGCGCGCTGTTTTTCATCCTGCTCAACGTGTTTGTGTCGCAGCCGTTCGAGAAACTGTGGCAGCTTGCCGATGGCCGCGTGATCCGGGCGATCACGCAGCCCCCGGGGTCGGTGGCTTTTGCTCCGCCTGACGGTCGCGGGCTCAACCCGTTGCTTCAGCATCCGGCCATGGCGATTCATCCTCCGCTGCTGTATCTCGGTTTTGTGGGCTTCAGCGTGCCTTTCGCCTTCGCCCTGGCCTCGCTCATCACCAACCGTCTGGACAATCAGTGGTTGAAAACCATCCGCCGCTGGTCGCTGGTGCCGTGGTTTTTTCTGGGGATAGGCATGCTCCTGGGCGGAAAGTGGGCCTACATGGAACTGGGATGGGGGGGCTACTGGGCCTGGGACCCGGTGGAGAATGCCGCGCTGATGCCGTGGCTTGCCGGCACGGCCTTTATCCACTCCATCATGATCCAGGAAAAAAAGAACATGCTCAGAGTGTGGAACATGGTGTTGATCGTTCTTACCTACACCCTGTGCATCTTCGGCACATTTCTCACCAGAAGCGGCGTGATCTCTTCGGTTCACGCGTTTGCGCGTTCTGATATCGCTTCGTGGTTTGTAGGGTTCCTGGCCGCGATCCTTGTGGTTTCCACCTATCTCATCGTGAAACGTCTTCCTCAGCTCAAGACCGAGGCGCAGTTCGATTCGGTGGTCTCGCGGGAATCGGCCTTCTTGATCAATAATCTGGTCTTTTTGGGTGCGCTTTTCGCAGTTTTCTGGGGGACGGTTTTTCCCCTGGTGACCGAGTGGATTCGCGGGGTCAAGGTGACGGTCGCGGAACCGTTTTTCAACAAGGTCATGGTTCCCATCGGGCTGCTGCTGCTGTTTTTGACCGGGGTGGGACCGCTCGTGGCCTGGCGCAAAACCTCCACCGCGCTGATGAAGCGGATCTTTCTGAAACCCATTCTCATTGCGTTGGCCGGGCTGGGCGTGTTTCTGGCGCTCGGGGTACGGCATTTCTACGCCCTGGTGTCGTTGACGCTGGCTATTTTTGTGGTGGCAACCATCGTTGCCGAGTTTCACCGCGGCGCACGCGCCAGGATGCGAACCAATGGAGAAAGCTACCCCACCGCACTATTACGCTTGCTGCAGAAAAATAAGCGGCGTTACGGGGGCTACATCGTGCATTTCGGCATCGTGGTCCTTTTTGTGGGCTTTACGGGAAAGGCGTTCGACACCGAAAAAGAGGCTCATCTACGCATCGGCGAATCCATGCAGGTGCGAGATTACGAATTGAAATACACAGATTTCAAAGAACTGCAAGATCCCAACAAGGTTGTCTGGCAGGCGCAGATGGAGGTGTACAAAAACGGGAAGAAGGTCAAGACCATCTATCCGAACAAGCATTATTATTTGGTCCAGGAACAACCTACTACAGAAGTTGTGCTGCGCTCCACCTTGAAAGAAGACCTCTACGTTGTGCTTGCGCAGCCCAACGAGGACAACAGTGCCGTTTTCAAGGTCTACATCAATCCTCTGGTCAACCTGGTCTGGCTCGGGGGATTCATCGTCACGCTTGGAACGTTTGTGATTCTGTTGCCGGATAACAAACGAACGAGTGCGTCTCGTCAGAGCCGGCGCAAAAGCATCCCGGCTGAAACCCCGACGGCAGCTTAGGTGTGTTGGGGTGCCCACGGTGCGGACAAGAGCCCTGCTGGTTAAACCGGCAGGGCTTTTTCTTTACTGCATTTTTTTCTTGACAAGCAGGTTTGATTTCCCTATATTAAACCCGACTAAATTAGTCGTATATCGGAATTCGCCATGTTGAAATTGACAAAAAAGTCCGAGTATGGAATTATCGCCTTGAAGCACATGTTGAACCAACCTGAGGGCGAGGTGACGACGGCGAAAGAAATCTCGACGTCGTACAACATTCCCTCGGAGATCATGGCCAAGATCCTGCAGAGGCTGGCGAGGGTCGGCATTGTGAAATCGTGCCAGGGTGCAAAGGGCGGTTACGTGTTGGCTCGGGCGGGCGAGTCCATCTCGTTGTCGGAGATCATCGAGGTGCTCGAGGGTCCGGTGGAGTTGGTGGGGTGTGTGGACAAGGCAACGTGTGACTGCATGCAACTGGAAAACTGCAACATCAGCGATCCTTTTCGGATCATTCAAAAGCAGTTCAAGGTTTTTCTATCGGGCATCTCGTTGGCCGACATCAACAACGAAATCGAAATGCAGCGGGTTGTTTGGTACTGATATGCGTGAATCAATTTAGCGAGGAGTAAAATGATTTCGGTTACGCCTAAGGCCATCGCTGAGGTAAAAAAGCTGATGCAACAAGAGAACCCGGGGGAGGTGTTGGGATTGCGCGTGGGTGTCAAGGGCGGGGGCTGCTCCGGCCTGACCTACGTGCTGGATTTTGAGAAAACCCCCAGGCCGGATGACAAGATTTTTGAGTTTGACGGACTCAAGGTGTTTATGGACCCGAAAAGCGCCATTTATTTGAATGGTACGGAGTTGGACTTCTCCGACGGGCTCAACGGTACCGGGTTCACCTTTCGGAATCCCAATGCCCAGCGTACCTGTGGTTGCGGCAGCAGTTTTACAGTCTGAGAACGCCATGCAGGAAACGAACGGCAAAAAGTACCGAAACAGCAAGCAGCGCCAGCGGATTCTGGAGGTCCTGAGCGAAACCACCGCGCATCCCACGGCCAATTGGATCTATGAGCGGCTCAAACCCGAATTCCCGTCACTCAGCCTGGGCACCATCTACAGGAATCTTCGGATTCTCGTGGACCAGGGCAAGGTTTTCGAGCTGAAGTTTGGCAGCACCTTTGACCGCTACGACGCGGACACGCGGCCGCACTATCACTTTATCTGCGAGGTTTGTGGTCGCATCGAGGATGTGGAGTTGGAGCACGAGGCCGAGTTGAATGCCAAGGTGGAAGCGCTGACCAATCACCGGGTGGATTACCATCGGCTCGAATTCTACGGCAAATGCCAGGCGTGCTCCGACTGAATCGTACAGAAGAATTCCATCACACGGAGAAGGTGAATGAGTACAGAACAGCAAGTTATCGAAGAGTTTACCAAAAAAGAATATAAATGGGGCTTCACCACTGACATTGAGCAGGAAGTCGCCCCCAAAGGTCTGTCCGAGGAAACGGTCCGCTTTATTTCGGCGAAAAAGAACGAGCCGGAATTCATGCTGGAATGGCGCTTGAAGGCGTTCCGTCATTGGCTGACCATGACGGAGCCAAAGTGGCCCAATGTGAAGTATCCGCCTATCGATTATCAGAACGCGTACTACTACGCTGCGCCCAAGAAAAAGAAGGCGCTCAAAAGTCTGGACGAAGTCGATCCCAAGATTCGCGAGACCTTCGACAAGCTCGGGATTTCGCTGGAAGAGCAGAAACGGCTTTCCGGCGTGGCCGTGGATGCGGTGATGGACAGCGTTTCGGTGGCAACCACCTTCCGCGAGGAATTGAAGAAGCACGGCATCATTTTCTGCTCCTTTTCCGAGGCCGTGCAAAACCACCCTGACCTCGTGCAAAAGTACATGGGGTCAGTGGTACCCTATACGGACAACTTCTTTGCGGCGTTGAACTCTGCTGTTTTCAGCGATGGGTCTTTTTGCTACATCCCCAAAGGCGTTCGTTGCCCCATGGAACTCTCCACCTACTTCCGCATCAACGCGGCGAACACCGGCCAATTCGAGCGCACGTTGATCATCGCGGAGGAAGGCGCGTACGTGAGCTACCTGGAGGGGTGCACCGCGCCCATGCGGGACGAGAATCAGCTCCACGCGGCCGTCGTCGAGTTGGTGGCGCACAGAAATGCGGAGATCAAATACTCAACGGTACAAAACTGGTACCCTGGAGACGAGCAGGGCAGGGGCGGGATTTACAATTTCGTGACCAAGCGTGGCATCTGTCTGGAGGAAAACGCCAAGATTTCGTGGACACAGGTTGAAACCGGGTCGGCCATCACGTGGAAGTACCCCAGCGTGATTCTCAAGGGAGACAACTCCATCGGCGAGTTCTATTCCGTTGCGTTGACGAATAACTACCAGCAGGCGGACACCGGGACCAAGATGATCCATTTGGGCAAAAACACACGAAGTACGGTTGTCTCCAAGGGGATCTCCGCGGGCCGGAGCAACAATTCTTATCGTGGCCTGGTGCGGGTGGCGAAGAACGCGGACAACGCGCGCAATTTTTCGCAGTGCGATTCGCTGTTGATCGGGGACAAGTGCGGGGCGCACACCTTTCCCTACCTGGAGGTGTACAACGAAAGTGCGAGAGTGGAGCACGAGGCCACCACTACCAAGGTTGGTGAAGACCAAATATTCTACTGCAATCAGCGGGGAATTGATACAGAAAAAGCCGTGAGCTTGATCGTGAACGGTTACTGCAAAGAGGTGTTCAAGGAGTTGCCCATGGAGTTTGCGGTTGAGGCACAAAAACTCCTGGCCATCAGTCTTGAAGGCAGTGTGGGTTAAGGTTGGATGGAATTCGAATCGACTGTTAATGAAAGCTGAAGGAGGCTCAAACGACATATGTTGAAAATTAAGGACTTGCGGGTGGCCGTAGAAGGCACCGAGATTTTGAAGGGCGTGAATCTGGAAGTCAACGCCGGTGAAGTGCACGCCATCATGGGGCCCAACGGCTCGGGCAAAAGCACCCTGGCCAACGTTCTCGCGGGCCGAGAGGAGTACGAGGTACTCGGCGGCGAGGTTCTCTATGAAGGCCGGGATCTGTTGGAACTGCCGCCGGAAGATCGTGCCCGGGATGGCCTGTTTTTGGCGTTTCAATATCCGGTGGAGATTCCCGGCGTGACCATGTCCAATTTCTTGAAGACCGCGTTGAACGAAATTCGTGAACATCGGGGGCAGGAAAAACTGGATGCGATGGAGTTTTTTTCTCTGGTGCGGGAAAAGCTGAAGGTCGTGCACATGGATGAAAAATTCCTCAGCCGCTCCATCAACGAAGGCTTTTCCGGGGGCGAGAAAAAACGCAACGAGATCTTTCAGATGGCGGTGCTGGAGCCAAAACTGGCTATTCTTGATGAGACCGACTCCGGCCTGGACATCGACGCTCTGAAGATCGTCTCGGAAGGAGTGAATCGGCTGCGACGGAAAGACAACGCCATCATCGTTGTGACGCACTACCAACGCCTGCTGAACTATATCGTGCCGGATTTTGTGCATGTCCTGGTGGACGGCACCATCGTGAAGTCCGGCGGTAAGGAGCTCGCCTTGAAGCTGGAAGACCAGGGCTACGATTGGCTGAAAGGTCAGACGCAGGAACCGGTTGCCGCCTGAATGGGATCAGAGAAACGAGAGCCAGACAAGGACAAATCGATGATGGAAAAATCTCAGGATTTGCGAGAAGAGCGCAAACAGTGGTACATTTCAAGTTTCGCCTCGTTTGAGGCGAGATTGAACGGGAGCCGCAGCGTTCCCTTTCACCAGACCCGCAAGAACGCTTTGGCGTGCTTTGCGGAGCTGGGATTTCCGACCCAGCGTCAGGAGGAGTGGCGGTACACAAACATCGCACCGCTCTTGAGGGAGAAGTTCCAACTGGACGGCGGTGCTGTAGAAGTCAAAGCCGAAGACGTGAAGCCGTTCGTTATCGAAGGGCTGAAGGAAAACCTGATGGTGTTTGTGAACGGCAGGTTTCAGCCCGAGCTGTCCCGGCTGGCTTCCGACGCCAAGGGTTTGCACATCGCCAGCCTGAGGCAGGCGCTCATGGACCATTCCGGTCTGGTAGAGCAACACCTTGGCAAACATGCCGATTTCGAACGTGAGACCTTTACCGCGCTCAACACCGCTTTTGCCGACGACGGGCTGTTCGTCTTTGTGCCGGACAACACGGTTGTGGCGGAACCGCTGCACGTGGTCAATCTGGCCATCGCAGACGGGACCGGTGCTCGCATCGCACATCCCAGAAATCTTTTCGTCGTGGGCAAAAACAGCCAGGTCAGCATTGTAGAGGGATTTCACTATCTGGGAGACGGGGTCTATTTCAACAATCTGGTTACAGAGGTCGTGGTCGCGGAGCGTGCCGTGGTGAACCATCTGAAGGTCCAGGAAGAGAGTCACCGGGCCTACCATGTCTCCAACACCAAAGTGCACCAGCGACAGGGCAGCGTTTACACCTCCGTGAATGTGGACCTCGGTGCGGCGCTGGCACGCAATAATCTCAACATCTTGCTCGACGGCGAGAATTGCGAAGCCAACATGTTCGGCTTCTATCTGGGACAGGGGAGACAGCACATCGACAACCACACGTTCATCGACCACGCGAAGCCCCATTGCGACAGCAACGAGCTGTACAAGGGGATTCTGGACCAACAGGCGCGGGCCGTTTTCAGCGGGAAGATTTTGGTGAGACCGGATGCGCAGAAAACCAACGCGTTTCAGTCCAACAAGACGCTGCTGTTGACCAGCGAGGCCAACATCAATGCCAAGCCGCAGTTGGAGATTTTTGCCGACGATGTGAAATGTTCACACGGGGCCACCATCGGACAGCTCGACGATGAGGCCATGTTCTATCTCCGCTCTCGCGGGATCGGG
>CAYQOI010000141.1:0-8088 GCA_964419085.1 uncultured Cytophagia bacterium
GCTACAAGAAACCGTCTGCCTGGCAGGTTCCCCGACTCCGCTTCTGGACGCCTCTCTTGCACCTGGAGACTGGATTCCGGAGCAAAAGGATGTCCTTGCGGCTGCTCGTCCCTTACCTTAGAACGTCTTTGAGTGTTAGAACCGTGGTCTGTTGATGCTTGTCAGTCTGGGAAAATGGAGTGGAATGTCCCGGTGGTCGCCCTATCTGTCTACACGCACGTTAAAAAAATTATCCCATTGAAACAACTACCCGAAAGGACGGTTTTTGGGACGGAAGGAAAGGGGGTCAAGAACGGTTGTGCGGACAGCCTTTGAGGACTTTGTTTACGGCTTCAACCTTGCCGCTGACGTGCAGCTTGCGGTAGATATTCTTGATATGAAATTTCACCGTGGTCTTCGCGATGAAAAGCTCATCCGCGATGGCCTGATAGTTGAGACCGTCGCAGAGTTTGGTCAACACTTCCTGCTCACGGTCGGTTAGCACATCGCACGGGGAGTCCCGGCGAAACGATTCGGCCACCTGTCGGGCGATAGACATGCTCATGGGAGCGCCGCCCTCGCAGATTTCAGTCACCGCCCTCAGCAATTCATCCGAGTCGATGTCTTTAACTAAGTACCCGGTGGCCCCGCGGCGCAGCGCCTCAAACACGGCCTCCATATCCCCGGAAACCGTGAGCATCAGAATCTCTACATCGGGTAGCTTCTCTTTGAATTTTGCAATCGCGTCCAGCCCGGACATTTTCCCCTCGGGAAAACCGATGTCCAGCAGCACCACGTCCGGAAGGTCTTGTTCCACGGCCTGCAAAGCCGATTCACAGTCCTCGTATTCGCCGGCACAGCGCAGTTCCTTCGCCTGCTCGATCATGAAAACGAGCCCCTCACGCGTCTTGTCGTCGTCATCGACAAGCATAATGTCTATCATCTGGTAATCCTCCGTGCATTGGCATGTCACCCTGCCCGGGGTTTAAGCATACGGCGGAAATCATTCAGAATCAACTGCCCCTTCGGGTAGTTTCCCGTGGAAAGAGATTTCGGTGCTTTCATGGTTCTTTGACTTGATCTCCAGTGTGCCGCCGATAGAGTGAGCGCGTTTCCGCATGTTCTTGAGTCCATACCCCGGGAGGTCGCGGTCCGGATCGAACCCGCGACCGTCATTGCGCAACGTGAGGTGCAGCCAGCCTTTGTCCACTCGGATTTCCAACTGAACCTGCCGGCAATCCGGAACGTGCTTCACAATATTGTTGATGGCTTCCTGAAAAAGACGGAGGAGCTGAAGACGCCACGGCCCGGGAAGTCTTGCCCGCTTCAAACGATTTGACAGCCCGACAACCTTGAATGCAATATTGCTTAACTCAAGAATACTCTCGCTGAAGGTAACGAGTTGAACCACGAGATCGTGTGCGGAGTCCTGCTCGACATTCAGGTGCCACAAGAAAGCCCGAAAATCAGAGAAGAGGCTGACGGTGCTGTCCCTGATCGTATCGAGGCACTTTTTGACTCGCGGGGTGGGCTTCTGGAGGGATTCATCGAGAATCTTGTTGGCCAGGCTGATGGCCGTGATATGGCGGCCGAGCTCGTCATGTAAATCCCCGGCCATTTGGAGCTGCACCTGCTCCCGCTCCTCTTCCTTGGCCCGCTGAATTTTCAGGGCCTGCTTCAGGCGGATGCGATGTGTGTGAAGGACAGCGGTGAGGACGGCCGCGACCGAGAACAGAATAAACCACCACTTTTGCCAGAAAGGCGGTGAAATGAAGATATCGACGGCAAGGCCGTCGTTGTTCCAGGTACCCAGGCTGTTCGCCGCTTTCACTCTAAATGTGTACTCGCCCGGATCCAGATTGGTGTATGTGGCCTCGTGTTTGGTTCCACTATAGTGCCAGGATTGGTCGAATCCCTCCAGAAAATACGCGTAGATATTCTTGTGCGGCGTTCGGTAATCCAGCGCGGCAAATTCAAACGTGAGAAAAGCGTCTTTGTAGGATAACTCAATTCGATGGATTTCCGAGGGAGCTCGACCCAATGGAACCGATTGGCCGAACTTCTTGAAGCCGGTCAAAACGACCTCGGGAGCAGGCCCGGCCTCCTGAGGGTCGGGTCGGAAGCTGTTAAATCCGTTGATCCCGCCGAACAACAGCTCTCCATTTTTTCTCTTGTAAGCTGCGCCGACATTGAATTCGCTGCTCTGCAACCCCTCGTCCATCCCATAATTGACGCAATAGCCTGTCTTCGGATCCAGCCTCCCCACCCCCGCGAACGTACTGAGCCAGAGATACCCGGACTCATCCTGCAGAATGCCGCAGATAACGTTGCTGGGCAAGCCGTCTTCCACCTGGTAGTGGGCAAAGGACACCTGCTGTTCGCGTGCCGTCTCGGCGCCGTTTTCCGGCAAAACAAGATCTTTGGCCGCAACCTGCTTTTGTGTGCTCGGTGCGTTTGTCTCGATGAGCTTGTTCAGACCTGCTCCCAGGGTGCCCACCCAAAGGATGTGCTCGCGGTCTTCAAAAATGGAGAGGATGGTGTTGCTGCTCAAACTCGAGGGATTTCCGGGGTCATGCTTGTATTGTCGAAATGTTCGACTCTTGGTGTCGAACTTGATCAGACCATGTGCCCACGTGCCCAGCCAGAGCGTATGCGGTTCCTGCTGCGATTCATGGATGGCAATCACCCAGCAGTATGGGGCGTGACCATCGCCATCGAAATCGTAAACGGTACATTCGATGCCGCCATCTTCTTTTGGCACCACTTGCGAAAGTCCGCCGCCGTTAGCGCCGATCCAGAGTTGCCCCGAGCGGTCCAGCCTCATGGCGTAGAGGTGATTGGTCGGCAGGCTTGTGGGATCCTCGGCGTCGGGTTTGTACACGGTGGTCTGCCGGGTGCGCTTATCGTATTTGACCAGGCCTTCCTCGATGGTGCAAAACCACATTCTACCCTCTCCATCTTCGCACATTGCGCGGACCGGCGCGGTCGGGGGGATCATGGGGCCAGCGTTCGGCGGGTAATTGGTAAAAGCTGCACCCGGAGTCGCCTGACCGTGCAGTACGGAGACACCGTCGGCCGTTCCCACCCACAGGTTCTCCTCGTCGTCTTCCCAGAACGACCACACTTTGTTCTGAACCAGGCTGGACGGCCGGTTCGGTTCGTGTTTGAAGTGTAGAAAACGGAGTGCGTGAGGGTCGAACTTATCGATTCCGCCACCCCTGGTGCCCACCCAAAAGATGCCGGCTCTGTCGCGGAAAATCGTCGTGATGTTATTGCTGCTGAGACTTCGGGGGTCGTCTTGTTGGTGTCCGTAATAGGTGATTCCGGCATTGGGTTCGGCCCTTGACCATTTCCCCAAACCATGAAAACGTGTCCCCACCCACAAGATGTCCGCATCTTCTTGAAACAGCAAGCTATTGACATAATCATCGCTCAGATGGCGTACCTTGTTGTCGGTCAAATCCAGCCAATCGAGACCCTTGACGGTTCCCACCCAAACCTGGGAGTCGTTTGTTCTACAAAGCGCGGTGACCCGATCAGAGCGCAGACTTTTCGGGTCGGCGGGGTCGTGCCTGAAATGTTGGAATTGCCTCGAGACCGGGTCGAAACGAGCCAGCCCGGCACCGAATAGTCCCACCAACAACGTCCCGTCCTCCATCTTGCACAGGCTGCTGACCCAATTGCCCCCGAGGCTGTTGGGGTCAGCCGGGTCGTGTTGAAAATGCTCCAGGCGATGCTCGGCTACCTTTAACCGAAAAAGGCCGGACGCCACTGTCCCGATCCAGAGCCAGGAAGAATCATCTTCGACAAGTGCCGAAATCACCTTCAGGTCGAATCGCCTGAAGCTCTCCGAATCGCGGTCGAACTGCAGTAACTCGGCATCCGTACCCACCCAAAGATGTCCCGCCCGGTCTTCATAAATCGTGGTGATGTAGTTGTAGGTCGGGGAGCTTACGTCCGGCAGGTCTACTCGATAGTGTCTGAATTCATATCCGTCAAACCTATCCAGACCGTCGAGGGTGCCGAACCACAGAAAACCTTGCCGGTCTTGCATTCCGCAGATCACATTGTTTTCAGCCAGTCCTTGCGCTACCGAGATCCTGTCAAAGTAGATGCGGTCTCCTTGGGTCAGCCCGGCTTCGAACGGGATGAAGGGAAGGGCAACAAGCAGAAAAACAGCACGAAACAGCTTCGGCTTTTCGGTGTGCATCATCGCTCTGCCTTGCAATGTAGGTAAGGGATTGAGAAGGGTTAACTGAAAATAAAGGAAAAACCTCGGCAAGTCAACAGAATTTCGTGTCACCGGGAAAAAATGGTGAGGAGGGGAAGGCGCGGTCCTGACCTGAATTTGTCGGGCCGAGCATTTGCTTTTTGGGCAAAA
The DNA here is from genome assembly GCA_964419085.1 of uncultured Cytophagia bacterium. Taxonomy (GTDB): domain Bacteria; phylum Zhuqueibacterota; class Zhuqueibacteria; order Oceanimicrobiales; family Oceanimicrobiaceae; genus CAYQOI01. Next base: position 4,361 of record CAYQOI010000141.1, read on the forward strand.
AGGGGGGAATCCTTGCAGTACAGCAAAAAAGAACTTGCTTTTGTGCAAGGAATGCTTTATATTTCAAAAATTATTTAACTGTTGAACAGAAAATGCAAGACTTCGCAAATCAGGCAGTGAAAATCTTCAAGGCGCTCGCCGACCCCACGCGCTACCGCATCGTCACGTTGCTCCTGGAGCGCGGCGAACTGGGATGCGCCGATTTTAACGAGGCGTTCCCCTACAGCAAGTCGGCCATGTCGCACCACTACCGCATCCTGGAGAACGCCAATCTCATCACCACGCGCAAAGAAGGACAGCATGTGCGGGTGCGGATCAATCGGGACGTGCTCGACCGCTTTTTGCCCGATTTCGACAAGGTGCACGTGGGGCCGAGCAAACCTGAGGATAAGTAATGGAGGAGGGACATTTTTTTACGTTCGATAATTCGATAATTCACGAATAACTGAAATAATCGTGCGACACGACGAACGAAACTCAACCAGAAAGGAGAGGACCATGAGTGATCCCAGAATCGCAGCGAAAGTTCCTTCGGTCATGGAATTGGAACCAGGCACCTACTACTGGTGCGCGTGCGGCCGGTCGCAAAACCAGCCGTTCTGCGACGGCTCCCACAAAGGAACGGAGTTTACACCGCAAGAATTCACCATCACGGAAAAGAAGAGGGTCGCGCTGTGCCAGTGCAAGCATACCCACAACGCGCCTTTTTGCGATGGAACACATAAGAATCTCTAACCCGCAAAAAGAAGGAGTTTGTCCATGAGCCTGAGAGAAGATATCGAGAGAATGCAAAAGGAAACGCTGCCCGGGATTCCTGCGGAGACGCTGCAGGTCATGCGGGCGGCCACCGAAAAGCTGGTGAAAAGCGGTCTCGCGGAGCGAGCGAAGAAGGCCGGCGACCCCGCGCCGGATTTCTCGCTGCCCAACACGCGCGGGGAACAGGTCTCCCTGAACCAGCAGTTACAAAAGGGTCCGGTGGTGATCAGCTTTTACCGGGGGGCGTGGTGCCCGTACTGCAACCTCGAGCTGAAAGCGCTGGATAACGCGGTGGAACGCATTCGCAGTCTGGGCGCTGAGCTCTTCGCCATTTCCCCCAACACGCAAGAGAAATCGGCTCAGTTCGCGGCGGAGAATCCGTTCAAGTTCGATCTCCTCTGCGACGTGGGCAACGAAGTTGCCCGCCAATTTGGATTGGTTTTCCAATTAGCGGATGAGCTTCGTCCGATTTATGAGCAGTTCGGCATCGACTTGCCGGCGTACAATGGAGACGACCGGTACGAAATCCCCATTCCGGCCACCTACATCGTGGAACCGAACGGCACCATCGTGCATGCGTTCGTGGACGCGGACTACACCAAGAGAATGGAGCCGGATGAGATCGTCGCTATCCTGGAAAAAATGAAAGGCGAAGCTCAATGAAAAAAGATCTGTTTACGCCCATCCGAATCGGTCCTTACGATTTACCCAACCGCATCTTCATGGCGCCGATGACCCGTAATCGGGCGCCGGAGACCGTGCCCACGCCGATGATGGCCACCTACTACCGGCAGCGGGCCACCGCGGGCCTGATCATCACGGAGGCCTCGCAGGTTTCGCCCCAGGGCGTGGGCTATCCGGCCACGCCTGGCATCCACGACGAGCGCCAGGTGGCGGGTTGGAAACGCGTCACAGAGGCGGTGCACGAAGCCGGAGGCCACATCTTCCTGCAGCTCTGGCATGTGGGCCGGATCTCGCATCCGGATTACCACAACGGAGCGCTGCCGGTGGCCCCTTCGGCCATCGCGGCCAAAGGTCAGGCGACCACCTACGAGGGCATGAAACCCTTTGTGACCCCGCGGGCGCTGGCAACCAGTGAGATTCCCGGCATCGTGGAACAGTTTCGCCAGGCGGCAAAAAATGCTCTGGAAGCCGGGTTCGACGGCGTGGAGATTCACGCCGCGAACGGTTACCTCCTCGATCAGTTCTTGCGCGACGGCACGAATCGGCGCACGGACGAGTACGGCGGTTCGGTGGAAAACCGCGCTCGGCTTCTGTTGGAAGTCACCTCCGCGGTGGTGGGCGAGTGGGGCGAGGGCCGCGTGGGGGTGCGCCTTTCGCCCAGCGGCACGTTCAACGACATGTCCGATTCGGACCCGGAAACGACGTTCACGTACGTTGCGGATAAACTGTCTTCCTATCCTTTGGTCTACCTGCACATCGTAGATGCGCTTGAAGGGGACATCCGGCATGGCGCGAAGGTGGTGCCGTTGCCGTCGCTGCGACGCGCGTACCGGGGAACGCTGGTGGTCAACGGCGGCTATGACAAAGCGCGCGGCAACGCGGTCATCGCAGAGGGATTGGCCGACGCGGTCGCGTTCGCACAACTGTTTCTGGCCAACCCGGACCTGGTGCAGCGATTTCGTGTGGATGCGCCTCTGAATCCCCCGGACTTTGCCACGTTTTACGGGGGCGATGAAAAGGGATATATCGACTATCCCACGCTCAGCGCAGAAGAAGGGGTTGAATGAAGAAAACAACCCCTTTCCTCCGGTTTGGACGGGCCTTCCGAAGGTGACCAACCCTGGGAAGGCCCGTCTAAATGACGTCCTTCAATCTGTCACTCATTTACCGCCGATTGGGAACGTGACACCGGTCATGATTTGAACATCCCGCGTTTTGAGTGAAATATCTTCCTCCGTGTCATCGATGTCGGTGAGGCCCAGCCTGTACCGGGTTTCCAGGAAGAGGTGCGCGTTGCCCATGGGAATGCGTACCCCTGCGCCGAAACCGAAGCCGAAATCCACGGGTTTGGTTTCGCCTTTGATGCTGTCCTCTTCATCGATACCAGGTCCGGAAAAGTGACTCTTGGCCGTGAGTCGGAACCCGAGAGTCGGACCGGCCAGGACATACGGCCTCGCGGCTGCTCGCCCAAAAGTATACTTGAGCATGAATGGGAACTCGAGATAGGTGAGTCTGACTTTTATTTCGACGTCAGGATCTTCGTTGTCGGGTGTTTTGCTCCCTCTGGCCAGATACATCGATCCGAGATGCAGGCTGAGACGTTGGGACAATCCTACGTCGGCCACCGCACCAACGCCGAAGAGAGCCCTGGAAGAAAGATCGAAGCCCAGCTCTTCCATTTCGTCTGAAGCGAGATTGGCCAGATTCAGACCCCCAATGAGACCCAATTCATGCTGCGGTTGGCTTTTTGCCGGGGTTGCAAAGAGCGCACACAGAAGCACGAGATAAAGCATTTTTTTGGCCATTGATTATCCCTCCTCATTTGTTCCGAACCTCAAGAAGGAACTGAATTCTCTTCCCCTTCAAACAAGCGGCAAGAAGCGGATTTTTCGGACGGGGGATTCCTGTTTCGGTAACCGTTTTCCACCCCTTTCACCTCCTTGATCTGGATTGTTCACAAAACGCAAATAGCTTGGATCAACATTTTGACACTTAATAACTTAAGCAGTCATTCCGGTTTTTTCGCATTCAGCGAAGCGGAATTGCGAAAAATCCCGGGATCTTTGCCATGCATCGGTTGGTGCCACGAGATTCCGGCATCCGCCAACTGGCGGAGCCGGAGTGACCCAAAATGAGAGGACCGCGGCAGTTTGTGAATCATTCAGGTTGCGCACAGGTCCCACGTCTCGTTTAAAGCTCATGCCGCAACAGGGCAAGCTGCATACCATCGGAATCCTTGCATTTACAAGTCACTGTTTTTTGGTAGATTGAATCTGCCACACTTGCCA
>CAYQOI010000142.1:0-7996 GCA_964419085.1 uncultured Cytophagia bacterium
GACGCCTTCGGACTAGTTTTTCAATTTTCGGCAGTCTCGAAGGGATTGGCCTTTAGACAAACCGAGATGGAAGCTAAGAAAAGTCTCAAAGGCATGGACGCTAGCGGTTCATGAACTGACGAAGAGGGCCGCGCTGATGGCTGTCTTTGATTTCCTCGCTGTAACTCGCGGCACCTCATTACGTGTGCCGTGCGGTGCGTCGCTGATTTCGACTTGTGCCGCCCCTAACCACGATAAGACGGCTCAAAGAACAAAAAGCCGGACGATCCGCGTTGTCCGCAGATGCCGGCTTTTTGTGCGCTTCGGGTGGCGTCCCCTAGGGGAGTCGAACCCCTGTTGCGGGATCGAAAATCCCGAGTCCTAGGCCACTAGACGAAGGGGACGGCATATAAAAAAAGAGGGTGAGCGAGGGGACTTGAACCCCCAACTACCAGATCCACAGTCTGGGGCTCTGCCAATTGAGCTACGCCCACCGAATGACATCGAAATTTAACAAAATCTGGGTAAGATGCAAGTCTTTTTTGCCCCAATCGTTCCGTCGGATTGGCATCAGCGAGTCGGGTCAATGGACGCCGCCATTCTTTTGCCTGTCGGCTCCCGCCGGGCCAGATTTTACGTCAAAAATTGTCCAGTGGGGTGTCATGCGGCGGCGTGTTTGGCGTGTAAAAAGTATACAATTTCTGTCTTCCAAATGATGTGTCTTGGAATGTACCAGAACGGTAAGAATTTTTGTAAAACTGTATCATTTTGCGAACAAGTGTACTAATTTCGACCAGTTGACCAGTTTTGAACCGTATAAAATCTCATCAAATGGGATGATTTTACCCCATCCCGGTTGTTCCAAATAGGTATAGGAAGCACGTTGTTTTGTGGCTGTGACGATTGTTAACTATTTGAAACACAGTAAGATAGCAAGAAGGGAATCTCGCGGCTGCTCGAGCATTTTGGACAAAAGTTTCAAATGTGGCATGGATGTTGCAAAACGGAACAGTGAATTTCGCTTCAGCAGTAGTCTTATGTTGCAACGATGACGTACACCTGAGCTTCTTCACCGGGATCACCGTGATTGTGGGAAAGACAGACACCGAATCTCGGTGAAGGGGCCTGGATTTTCCGAACGCGGCCAAAGAGAGAAAACAATCGCATCACCCATTTAGAATTCTTTGGAGGACCAGCCATGGATAAGGTGGAAAAGACTCACGTTGTTCTATTTGACCGATCCTTGATGAATGGCGGCAAAGTCCTGGATGAAATCCTGGATCAAGAGGGATTCGAACCCAACCACTATGAGGACATTCGCAACGCGCTGGAAGTCACGCTGCGGGAAAAACCCAGCGTAGTGGTTATCGACCTCGATGAATTCGGTGACGGGGCCTGGTCCACCTGCCTGGAGCTCAAAGACGATATCGGAACCAAGCGTACCGGCATCATTCTCGTTTCTTCAAAGGCCGACGAGGCCACCAAAATTAAAGGTTTTGAGATGGGCGCCGATGATTTCGTATGCAAGCCGTTTAGCAAAAAAGAGATGGCTGCGCGAATCAAGGCGATTCACAGACGGGTAACCGCCAACGACAGCAAAAAGATCAAGGTGAAGGATATCGAAATCAATCTCGATGAGCACAAAGTGAGCAAGGCGGGCAAGCCCATCGATTTGACCTACATCCAGTTCAAGCTGCTCTACTTGCTGGCTTCTCGTAGAATGAACGTGTTTTCGAGAAAAGAGATTCTGGACAAGGTGTGGGGCAAGAAGGTTTACGTGACCAACCGCACAGTGGATGTGCATATCAAACGGTTGCGTGAGAAGCTGGGAGAGTACAAATACCCATCCCAGTACATCGAGACGATTCATGGTACGGGATACCGTTTCCTCTAATACCTCATTTTTTCCTCCCTCCGGGCCCCTGGCTGGTTTGAGCTGGGGGCTTTTTTATTTCGTTCAAAAAGCTGTGGTCAGTTTTTACGCAACGTGCTTGCGTTCCTGGTAGGCGTATTGCAACTGGTACAACTTGTAGTAGAGTCCGCCCAGGCTCAGGAGTTCCTGGTGTGTGCCGGTCTCCCGAATCTCGCCTTTATGTAAAACGATAATCCGGTCCGAGTTTTGGATGGTGGAAAGGCGGTGCGCGACCACCAGCGAGGTGCGGTTTTGCATCAGCCGCTGCAACGCGTCCTGAATCAGAAGTTCGGTCTCGGTGTCCACGCTGGACGTGGCCTCATCGAGGATGAGGATGGCGGGATCAAAGGCCAGTGCCCGGGCGAAGGCCAGCAATTGTCGTTGGCCCACCGAAAGGCTGCGGCCCCGTTCCTGCACCTCCTGGTCGAACCCGTTGGGCAGCTTTTCGATAAATTGCAGCGCGTGAACATCTCTGGCTGCCTGCTCAATACGCTGTTCTGTGACCGCTTCGTTGCCAAGACTGATGTTTCTTTTCACCGAACCGTCGAAGATGAATACATCTTGCAGCACCATGCCGAAGTGGCGGCGCAGGTCTCTTGGATCGAATGCTTTGATGTTGACACCGTCCAGCAAGATCTCACCGCGGTTGACGTCGTAGAAGCGTAACAGCAGGCTCATGATCGTGGTTTTGCCCGCACCCGTTGCACCCACGAACGCCACTTTTTCGCCCGGATGTACCTTGAACGATATGTCCTTCAGCACCCAGTCTTCGTTGTTATAGGCGAACCAGACATGCCGAAATTCGATTTCTCCTTGCACGGCCGTCAGGTGTCTTCCCGGTTTGTCCCAGCCTGGTTCCGGCTCTTTGTCCAGCAGGCCGAAGATGCGTTCGGATGAGGCCATCGCAGACTGCATGATGTTGTACTTTTCGGATAGGTCCATGATCGGGCGGAAAAACATCTCCGCGTACTGGATGAATGCCACCAGGGCGCCGAATGTCAGGGCTCCCTTGATGATCTGGCCACCTCCGTACCAGACGATGAGGGCAATGGCCACGGCACTGACCAGATTGACCGCCGGGTAGAACAAGGCATAGTAGAAAATCGTTTTGATGAAGGCATCCAGATAATTCGAATTGAGCTTCTCGAATTGAGCAAAATTCTTCTTCTCGCGATTGAATAACTGCACCACCGCCATGCCGGTGATGTTTTCCTGCAAGAACGCGTTGATGCGGGCGATGCGCACGCGGATCAGCCGGTAGGCCTCCCGCACCTTTTTCTTGAACAGAAAGGTGATGTAAAAGAGCACCGGCAGAACCGAGAACGTTACCAGCGCGAGTTTCCAGTTGAACCAGAGCAGCACCAGGACAATCCCGATGAGCTTGAAAACGTCTCCGAAGATGGCCACCACGCCGGAGGAAAGCATTTGGTGCAGGCTCTCGATGTCGGTGGTCACCCGCGTGACCAGACGCCCCACGGGATTCTTGTCGAAGAACGCGACCGGCAGCGTTTGAATGTGTGCGAACACTTCCCGACGCATATCGTACATGGCTTTTTGTCCAATCCAGTTGATGAGGTAGGTCTGGATGAACAGAGCCAGAAATTCGACAAGCAGGATTCCGAAAAAGAGGAGGCAGACACGATTCAATCCCTGCCAGTCTTTGTTGGCGATGTATTTGTCGATGCCGATTTTGGTGAGAAAGGGTCCTGCGAGCTGCAGCAGCGAGGCGATGAGCAGCACCAGCACCGATCCCAGCACCACCGCCCGGTACGGTTTCAAGTAAGCGAGCAAGCGAAGCATCAGGCGGCTATCGTACGCCCTGCCCAACGCCTCTTCTTCATGAAAGCTGGAGCTCATTTTGGTTGACATCCCCCTTCGAGCACTAATATTCCGCCAGAGCTTCTTCCAACAACTGCTTCTGGTAGAGCTCTGCGTAAAGTCCGTTCAATGACAGCAACTCTTCGTGGTTGCCCCGTTCCTGAATCGTCCCGTCCGCGAGAACGATGATCAGATCCGCATCCTTAACGGTGGAAATGCGGTGCGAAACGATCAAGCTGGTGCGCTGGCGCATCACGTTTCGCAACTGCCGCAAAATGGCTTCTTCGGTGTAGGTGTCCACCGCAGAGAGCGCGTCGTCGAGAATCAGGATGCGCGGTTTGCGAATCACCGCGCGCGCGATGGCCGTGCGCTGCTTTTGTCCGCCTGAAATGTTGATGCCGCGCTCGCCCAGCAGCGTGTCGAAGCCTGCCGGAAAATCATCGATGTCTCCTTTGATTTGGGCAATCGCCGCGGCTTCCTCGATTTCGGCCCTGGAGGCCGCTTCCTCGCCGAAAGCGATATTGGCCCGAATGGTCTCCGAGAAGAGAAATGTATCTTGCGGCACGTATCCGATGTTGCGTCGCAGCACGTGCAACGGGATTTCGCCGATGGGCCGACCGTCGATGCGCACCTGGCCTGAGGTGGCTTCGAAGAGTCGCGGAATGAGATTGATCAGCGTCGATTTGCCGCTACCGGTGGGGCCGACTATGGCCACCGTCATCCCGCGCTCGATCTTCAAATCGATGTTTTGGAGAACCGGCGTGCCGTTGTAGCTGAAGCCGACGTCACAGAACTCGATCTCTCCCTCGATGCTTTGAATCGAAAAGTCGGTCTGTGCGCCATCGCAAATGTCGGGCCGAGTCTCGAAAATCCGGTTCAAGCGTCCCATAGAGGCAGCACCCTGCTGGATGAGGTTGATGACCCACCCCAACGCAATCATCGGCCAGGTCAGCATGGAGAGATAGGCAAAGAACGCGACAAACTCGCCCAGGGAAATCTGCGCCTGAATGACCAGTCTGCCGCCGTACCACAGCACGATCAAGGCACCCAGCCCCACCAGCGACGTCATCGTCGCAGTCATGCCGCCACGAATCTTGGCCATGCTCATATTCTTGTCGACGTACTCGCGGTTGATTTCCTTGAACTGCTCTAATTCCGCTTGATTCTGTACGTACGCTTTGACCACCCGAATACCTGAGAGGTTTTCCTGCACCTTTGAGGTGAGGTCAGCGTACTTGGCCTGGATTTCCCTATAAATCTTTTGGAGACGGCGAGCGAACCTCTTTACCATTATGGCCATGATCGGAAACGGGATCATGGCCAGCAGACTCAATGCGAGGTTGATCCGGACCATGATGACAAAGGCGGCCATGGACACCAGCGTGTTGAACGAGTACATGATCGCCGGGCCCACGACCTGACGGACCGCCTCCAGGTCGTTTGTCGCGCGGGCCATCAAGTCGCCTGTTTTGCTTTTTGCGTAAAAGGACTGCGACAGCGTTTCCAGGTGCTTGAAGAAATCGTTGCGCAGGTCATATTCGATCCTTCGCGACATGCCGATGATGGTGTGCCGCATCAAGAACCGAAAGACGCCCTCCACCACGGCCAGCCCGACCAAAAGCCCTGCGTAGCGCAGGAGAACCTGCGACGTGATCTCCTGCCGCAATTTGTCGATGGCAATCTTCAGCACCCACGGGCCCAAAAGGGCAAACACGTTGGTGGCCACGACAAAAGCACAGCCGATCAACAGGCTCCCTTTGTAGCGTACTAGATACTGTTTTAGTGTCTTGAGCTCTCTGATGAGAAGCGCCTCCTGTCTGCGTTCAAAATTGATTTTGAAAATACAAATTCCTTGCGTGAGTTACAAGAAGAAACTCTGGTTGACGGCAAGGCAACAGAGACCGGACCGGCACGTTCAACCGGCAGGAAGGGCGAACTCCAGCAAAACAGCCACGACGAGGTTTAAACCCAGGAGCAGTAGATAGAACGCGAACACGGTTTCCATCCGAAACAGCGCGTGAATAAGCATATCGAGTTTGATGCGCGCGGACTGATACTGGTGGCTGCCATAAAATAACAGGTCGCTGGGATTCTTGATCTTCGAGGTGTTCGACGTCCACAGCCTTTCCAACTCGGCCACACGCAGTTCCATGATTTTCATGTGGCTGGCCTGCATCCCTTCGATCACCCAAAACCCCAGGATGGGCAGCGAAGTGAGAATCACCGCCGGAATATTGAGCACCGCAAATTTTGCCGACACAAACAGCAGCGTGAACAACCACACCGTGAGACACCAACTCTTGGTGGTGACCCGCTGGTTGTAGTGCCGGTCGATGGTGCGATAGTGTTGATCGATCACCCACTCTAATCGGTTCCTCTCTATCATCCTTCTTCCGTCCTTTCGATTTCATCTTTTGTCAGGTCTTCGCTAAAATATCGTTTTTCTGCGCCTCTGTCAAGCCGTTTTGTCTGCTTTCCTCCCTGCAGGCTCTGACTGCCGCCCGACGGGCCGCGGCTCGTGAACCTGGGGATACAAAACGCGAGAGGGCAAGTTCTGAGAAGAGTAGTGTTCCGATAGAAAGGGGATCCCGGGCTTTGCATCCACCACAAGCGCGTACGCAATCGTTCAACATGACCCATACCGGCCACAGGGAAGCCGTGCTCCACTAATCTATAAATCCTCGCAAGTTACTGTAAAACAAACGCGTGGGTGTCTGACGAGAAACTCTGGCACCAGTCTTGCTTTTCAAGCGGGCAGAATGAGGGTTTTGAACCAACCAAGAAGGAGAAAAGAAAAATGAAGCGATATTTCAAGCATGTTTTGGCTGCGGTTTTGCTCGCCGCATTTCTGTTTCCGCTGGACACTCGGGCCGCGGTAAGTGTCTACCTGCGCATCGGTCCACCCCCGGTGAAGAGGGTGAGAATCGTTCGACCCAAAAGACCGTATGCCCACTGCGTCTGGGTCTCCGGGCACTGGCAATACCGTCATGGCCACTACGTGTGGGTGAATGGGCACTGGATCAAACATCGTCCCGGCTTTGTCTACATTCAACCCCATTGGAAAAAGACCGATCGCGGGTACTACTTCGTTCCGGGCCATTGGGTGAGGGCTCGACGTTAAGGACAGGCCGGGTCCCGGCAACTCACCGCATTACCACCGTAGGGCCGCAAGACTCCCCAAATTCGGGTTGCGGCCCGATTTATTTCACCCATCGAGCTGTTTCGGAATGAAACACGCCGATTTTTGCAACCTCCGCTTTAGCGCCTTCCCTTTCGGCTTTTTCAACCCCTGAATGCTCATTTGTTTTGGGCGTTGTGCTCCGTTTTCTCCTGGCACGGACTTTGTTGCGGAGCGAGCGGCCTGATCGAGCGTCAGAGGCCTTGCAAATCTTCGTGGGAATGTTTAATTTGCTGCGCTTTCTTTGAGATGAGACTGCGACGAACAAAACTTGCTAAGCCTCAAAAAAATAACGTTAAAGCCTGAAACCGCATCTACCGATATTCTCAAGAAGCGGGAGGACGGGTCGTGCACGTCTTTTGCGGTGCGAACAAAACCATGAACCCCACGAATCCCGTAACCTTTAACCATCAGCTTTTGGGAGGAACAGCATGAAAGGAGTCATCTTAGCCGGCGGGTTGGGCACTCGTCTCCATCCGTTGACCAAAATCACCAACAAGCATCTCCTGCCCATCTATGACCGTCCGATGATTTACTACCCCTTGCAAACCCTGGTGTCTGCAGGAATCACCGATATCCTCCTGGTGACCGGCGGGAACAACGCAGGGGATTTCCTGCGCCTGCTGGGAAATGGCAAGGAGTTCGGACTTCGTCACCTCAACTACACCTACCAGGAGGGCGAAGGAGGCATCGCCGAAGCCCTGGGGTTAGCCGAGTATTTTGTCGACGGCGATTTAGTCGTGGTGATTTTGGGCGATAACATTGTAGAGAAGGGCATAAAAAGTGCGGTTGAAAACTTTAGAAAACAGGGTTCCGGGGCGAAAATATTGCTTAAGGAGGTCGCAGATCCCTGGAGGTTTGGAGTGGCCGAACTCGAAGGAGACCGCGTGGTCCGGATCGTTGAAAAACCCAAGCATCCTAAATCCAACTTAGTGGTCACGGGCATCTATATGTTCGATCCTGCGGTTTTTGATATCATCAAGACGCTGAAGCCATCCGATCGTGGTGAGCTGGAAATCACCGATGTCAACAACCGCTATATCGAGCAAGGCCACATGACCTATGAGGTCCTCGACGGCTGGTGGACGGACGCCGGTACGTTTGAATCT
>CAYQOI010000143.1:0-7986 GCA_964419085.1 uncultured Cytophagia bacterium
GTACGGGCTACAACGGGCTTTGTCGATTCAATCGCAAAGGCGAATTCAATGTGCCTTTTGGGAAGTACAAGAAGATCAACTACCTGCGCGATTTTTTGCCTTACAAAGAGGTTCTGTCGCGGTGGCACTTCATGAATATGGACTTTGAGCGTCTGCCGGTGGAGCCAACCGACCTGATCTACGCGGACCCGCCCTACGACGTGGAGTTTCGCCAGTATGCCAAGGAGGGATTCCCGTGGTCGGACCAGGTCCGGCTGGCGGAATGGCTGGCGCAGCACCCGGGTCCGGTGATCGCATCCAATCAGGCGACCGAGCGCATCGTGGCTCTGTACCGGGACCTGGGCTTCCACATCCAGTTGCTGGATGCGCCCAGGATGATCAGTTGCACCGGAGATCGGTCACCCGCAACGGAAATGCTTGCCTGGAAAGGGCTGGAGTCCGGCAACCGCCGGACGGGGTCGAGGTTTCAAGGAGATGAGGAAGAGAGCAGAATCGACTGTGGAGCTGAGGTCGGCTGGAAATAGATGACCTTCTAACTTTCGTTGGATATGGTGAGGATGAAATCAAGCGAGATACGACAATCATTTCTGGATTTTTTCAAGAGCAAAGGCCACGAGATCGTCCCCAGTTCGCCGGTGGTGCCTTTCGATGACCCCACGCTGCTGTTCACCAACGCGGGGATGAACCAGTTCAAGAACATTTTCCTGGGTCTGGAAACCCGCAACTACAAACGGGCCGCGGACACGCAAAAATGCATCCGGGTGAGCGGCAAGCATAACGACCTGGAAGACGTGGGGTTCGACACCTACCACCACACCTTTTTCGAGATGCTGGGCAACTGGTCGTTTGGCGACTACTTCAAGAAAGAGGCCATCGCGTGGGCCTGGGAGCTACTCACCGAGGTGTGGGGGCTGGAACCGAAGCGCCTGTGGGCCACGGTTTTCGCCGGCGATGAGAGCGAGGGACTGGAGCCCGATGAAGACGCCGCAAAGTTGTGGACCGAGGTCACGCCTCTTCCGCGGGATCGCGTGCTGCGCTTCGGCAAAAAGGACAATTTCTGGGAGATGGGGGAAACCGGTCCCTGCGGCCCGTGTTCGGAGATCCACTACGATCTGGGCGAAGGCACGTGTGACCGAAGCGGCGAGCCGGGACACACCTGCGGCGTGAACGCTGGGTGCGCGCGCTTTATCGAAATCTGGAATCTCGTGTTCATTCAATTCAACCGGGGCAGAGATGGTAAGCTCTCTCCCCTTCCTGCGCGGCATGTGGACACCGGCATGGGATTCGAGCGCGTGACCGCGGTGATCAACGGCACACGCTCCAACTATGACACAGACATCTTCACCCCCATTCTCTCGGCCATCGATGAGCTCACGGGCATTCCGTACGCCGAGCATCCCGACGGGATCGCGCACCGGGTCATCGCGGATCACATTCGCGCCTTGACCTTCGCCATCACCGATGGCGCCATGCCCTCCAACGAAGGGCGCGGGTACGTGCTGCGCCGCATTCTGCGCCGGGCGGCCCGCTTCGGACGCAGCCTCGACATGCATGAGCCTTTCATTTACAAACTGGTGCCGGTGGTGGTGGATGTGATGGGCGAGGCTTTCCCGGAACTGAAGGAGAAGCACCAGTTCGTGTCTCTGGTGATCAAATCGGAAGAGGAGAGTTTCAACAGCACCCTGGACCGCGGTCTGGAGATTTTCGAGAAGATCGTCGCGGATCTGGAAAAGTCAAAGAAACGGGAAATCCCCGGGGCCGACGCGTTTCGGCTGTACGACACCTACGGCTTCCCTCTTGATTTGACCCAGTTGATGGCGCGACAGCGCAATCTCACCGTGGACGAGAAAGGCTTTCAAACCGCGATGACACGCCAGCGCGAGCGGGCGCGCAAGGCGGGCAAGTGGAGTTACTCCGCAGATTTCGACTACGCGCAGTGGACCCAGCTCACCGACGGCCCCGATTCGCAATTCCTCGGGTACGAAAGGTTGCAGAGCGAGGCGCAGATCAGGAAGTATCATCTGCAGGAGGGGAAACTGTTTCTCGTGCTGGACCAGACGCCGTTTTACGGCGAGGCCGGCGGTCAGGTGGGAGATGTGGGCGAAATCCTCGGCGACGGATTTACCATCCAGGTTGAGGACACCATCCGCGACGGCAACACCATCGTTCACATCGGACGACTGGTGCAGGGGAAGGAGATTTCCCATCCAGAGGTGACCGCGCGAGTCGATGCCTCCCGCCGCAAGGCCACCGCGCGCAATCACACCGCGACCCATCTTTTGCACAAAGCGCTGCGGGAAACGCTGGGCGAGCACGTCACCCAGGCCGGCTCGTTGGTAGCCCCGGACCATCTGCGTTTCGACGTGACGCATTTCAAGAAGATCGAAGGTGAGGAAATAGAGAAGATCGAAGCCCGCGTCAATGAAAAAGTGCGCGAGGATCTGCCCGTGGAGATTTTCCACAAAAGCTATGTCGAGGCCCGCAAGATGGGCGCGATGGCGATCTTCGAGGAAAAATACGGCGAACGCGTGCGCGTGGTGAAGATCGGGGATTTCAGCCTGGAGCTCTGCGGCGGAACGCATTTGAATCACACCGGAGAAATCGGCTACTTCCGCATCCTCTCCGAGTCCAGCGCCGCGGCCGGCATCCGCCGACTCGAAGCGGTCACGGGCGAGAAGGCCGACATCTTGTTGCGCCAGGAGAAGCGTCTCACCGAGCGACTGGAAGAATTGCTGAACTGCCGGGGCGAGGAGATCGTCGAACGGGTCAGTCACTTGTTGCAGGAAAAGCACGCGCTGGAAAAGGAGCTGCAGCACCTCCGCTTGAAAAACGCGCAGCAGGAGATCGGCTCTCTCATCGCGCAGGCAAAGAATCTGAACGGGGTCAAGATCGTGACCTCGCGCGTCGAGAGTACCGGCGTCGAAGAGTTGAAGCAAGTGGGAGACACGCTGCGCGCTCGGATGGGGACCGGCGTCGGTGTGCTCAGCGCCGTGATCAACGACAAGATCACGTTCATCTGCGTCGTTTCCGATGACCTCATCAGGGACAAAGCCTTGAAGGCCGGCGAGATCGTAAAGCAGGTGGCTGCGGTTGCCGGGGGCAGCGGGGGCGGCCGGCCGCACATGGCGCTGGCCGGCGGCAAGAATCCCGACAAAATCGAGAAGGCGCTGGCAAAAGTCCCCGAGATTATTTCCGATCTACTCAAAAAGGCCTGACCAAAGCGGAGCTTGCCTTTGACCACGTTTGAGCGCATTCTGCACATCCGGGAGAAGCGGGGTGCGGGTTATTTTGTTTTGCTGGATCCGGACAAGTGGGCGCACGGAGAAATCGGCGACCTGGCCGCGGCCGCGGAAGAGGGCGGCGCAGATGGCATTCTCATGGGGGGCAGCCTCTTGCTCTCCTCCTCCTTCGACGAGTTGGTTCGGATCGTCAAGCAGCGGATCTCGATACCGCTGATCATTTTTCCGGGGAGCCCCACGCAAGTCTCCCGGTACGCCGACGCGGTGTTCTTCCTGTCTCTCATCAGCGGGCGCAATCCCGCTTACCTCATCGGCGAACAGGTGAAAGCCGCGCCGGTGATCAAGACGCTGGGGATCGAAGCCATTTCGGTGGGATATCTGCTCATCGAGTCTGGAGGGATCACCTCCGCGGAGTTCATGAGCAACACCCGCCCGATTCCGCGGGAGAAGCCCGATATCGCCAAGGCTACCGCGCTGGCCGCAGAGTACATGGGGATGAGCATGGTGTACCTGGAGGCGGGGAGCGGCGCCAGAAAGCCTGTCCCGGATGAAATGGTGACCGCGGTGCGCGATTACGTGACCATTCCGGTGATCGTCGGGGGAGGGATCCGGACGCCGGAGGAAGCCGCCAGGAAGGTGGCCGCGGGCGCGTCGTTTGTGGTCACCGGGAATATTCTGGAAGACCCTGCCAACCATCGCTTGCTTCGGGAGTTCGCAGACGCGATTCACGGCTGATTTTCCCGAAACCGGCGGGTTAGCGTGTATTTTTTTCGAAATGGAATCACGAAGCCGGAACCGAATTTTTATGGAGGAAAATTGATCGACATCCACTCCCATGTGCTGCCCAACATCGATGATGGTCCCACCAGTTGGAAGGAAACGATGGACATGCTGCAGATGGCCATCGACGACGGGATCAAGGAAGTCGCCATCACCCACCACATTTTGAGCAACGTCGATTACGAGCGGGAGCCGGAGATTCTCGCCAAGTTTGACGAGCTCCGCATGAACCTCGCCAAGGCAAAGATGGGGATCAAGGTCCATCTCGCGGCGGAGATTTATGCCCAGGCGGATATGGAATTGCACCACACGATTTCCACCTACAACAACAACAAGAAGTTCTTTCTGGTCGAGTTTCCCATGCAAGGGATCCCGCGCTATGCCGCGGAGCGCTTCTTCGAAATCGTCACCCAGGGCATGGTGCCCATCATCGCGCACCCGGAAAGAAACATGGGCGTGGTACGCAATCCGGAGCGCGCGTACGAGTTTGTGCAGCGCGGCGCGCTGTTGCAGATGAATGCGGGCAGCATTCTCGGCCGGCATGGCCCACAGGTCCGGGAGACGGCCATGATTCTCCTCAACAGCGATCTCATCCACTTCGTCGGCAGCGACGGTCACAACACCCGCAACCGTCCCCTCCGGCTGAGCGCTGCCTGGGATGCGGTGGCCGAGGGCTGGGGAGTCGAACGCGCCCAGAGGCTGTTCGTGGAGAATCCGCGGCAGGCCATCGCCGGCGGCAAAGTCGTCGCGCCGGAGCCCTTGCCGGTGCAGCCACTGGAAACCGGCTGGGTGAGATCCATCAAACGGCTGAAGAAGATTTTTACCTGACCGGCTGGAGGTGAAACCAGAAGCATGGCGAACAGTATAAGAAGATGGACTTATTAAGGAGTGCGCGCTCTCTGCTCCATTAACACATGTTGACTTTTCTGAACTCCGCCATTCTGTTCGGCCTCGCCGCGATCTCCATCCCGATCCTGATTCATCTGTTCGCGAAGCAAAAGAGCCAGACGGTTTTGTTCAGCAGTCTCAGATTCTTGAAAGAGCTGCAACGGGAAAAAATCCGTCGTCTCAAGTTACGCCAGCTCTTGTTGCTCATTTTGCGCACCCTGCTTATCCTACTTCTGGTTCTTGCGTTCGCACGTCCCACGCTGCGCAGTCGTAGCGCGGCTTCTCTGAAGGCAGGTGCTCCGTTGAGCGCGGTGATCATTCTGGACAACACGATGAGCATGGGGCTGGAATCCGCTGGCAAACGGCTGCTGGAACAGGCCAAACAACGGGCGCTGGAGGTGCTCAGTTTGCTGCGGCCTGGCGACGAACTCTATCTTCTTTATCCCCAGGCGCCGCCGCGGCTGGCGCATGAGGGGCCGCGTTACAATCCGGCCTCGCTGCAGGAGCTCATCGAGCGGACCGAGCTCTCACATGCGCGCACCGATTACATGGCCGCGCTGCAACTGGCCGACGAACTCGTACGGCAGTCTTCCAATCTCAATCGCGAGATCTATCTCATCGGTGACATGCAGCAAAGTGGGTGGCGTTTTCCCGCGGATGACGGCCACACGCTGCTCAGCGAGGGAACGCGGCTTTTCCTTCTCCCGATTCGGGGCTCGCAGCCGGAAAATCTGGCGGTCACCGAAGTGGCACTGGCGAATCAGATTCTGGAGAAGGGCAAGGTCATCGAGATTCGAGCAAAAATCAAGAACGTGGGCGCGACCGCGGTGAAGAACAAGCTTGTGCACCTGTTCGTGGACGGCAAGCGGGTGGCGCAAAGTGTGGTGGACGAATTGGAACCCGGTGCGGTACGGGAGGTGGTGTTTCGCGTCGTCCCCGACCGCACGGGCTTCCAGGCGGGCTATGTGCTGCTGGAAGATGACGACCTGCTGGAAGACAACCGCCGGTACTTCACGTTTCGCATTCCCGACGAGGTGCCCGTCCTGCTGGTGGGAAACCGAGTCAGCGACACGCGCAATCTGGCCCTGGCGCTGCATCCGGACGCGGAGATGGCCGCCTACATCCGAACGAAACAGATCGACGCGGCCGCTTTCGATGACGAAGACCTGGAGGCCTTTCAGGTCCTGGTCTTATCCAATGTGCCGCGGCTTTCCACCGGCGCGACCCTCAAACTGCAGCGGTTTTTGGCTTCGGGCCGAGGGCTGATCGTCTTTCTCGGCGCGGACGTCGACCTCAAGAACTACAACGATGGATTTCACAAGAAGCTCTCGCTGCCACCGTTAACGCCCGCAAACACCGGAAGCGACGGCGAACAGTTCTTGACTTTCGGTAAAATCGATTTCAGCCACCCCATTTTTTCCGGCGTGTTTGAGAAGAGCAAAACCGTGGACTCCCCACACTTCCGCGTGGCCATGAAGGCGATTTCAAAAAAGCCGTTGGACAAGATCATCAGTTACAGCAATGGGGAGCCGTTTTTGTTCGAATCCAGGTACCAGAGAGGGCGGATTCTCTATTTCACCAGCGGGTTTTTGAGTGAGTGGTCCGATCTGGCCCTGCGGGGGGTTTTCGCGCCGCTGGTCAACCGGTGCGTTTCGTATCTCGCCGGGGCCAATCAGGTGCGGAACAGCCAGGCTCATGTGGGAGAGGAGTTGCGTTTCATGTCCTCCGGCGAGGACCTGCGCGGCGATCTGCGCATGGAAAAACCGGGGGAGGTGGAGAGCAAGGTCAAACCCGAGGTCTTCAGGGGGAATTACAGGGTGCGCTTTGCGGACACGCGGGAGATGGGGATCTACCGTTTGCGACGCGGGGAGACGATTCTGGCGCAGTGGGCGGTGAACGGGGAACCCGCCGAGTCAGAAGAGGAGGTGCTGGACGTGGCGGAGGTGCAAAAGCGGTTGAGCGGGCAAGAAGTTTACGCCATCGAAGGCGAGGGGCAAATCGCGCAGAAGCTGCAGCAGACGCGGCTTGGCCGTGAGTTGTGGAAACCGCTGGCCGCGGCCGCGTTGTTGGTGCTGCTGGTGGAGATGGCGCTGTTCAGAGAGAAATCATCCGGTCAAGTCACGGAGGTGTCATAAGCTTATTGTTGGACCGTAACGGGAAACCCAGAGAACGTGCGATTCTGGTGGGGTTGGCGCGGCGTGGTGGCGCACGTTGGGAGACAGAAGAGCATCTGCAAGAGCTGGCTTTGTTGACCGACACCGCGGGTGCCGAAGTGATTCAAACGTTCATTCAGGATCGCGATGCCGTCGACCCGGCGTATTTCATCGGACGAGGGAAGGCCGAGTCCATTTCGGCCTATGCTCGCGAGGCACACGCGGATTTGATCATTTTCGATGACGATTTGAGTCCGGCGCAGGCCCGCAATCTCGAAGAGCTCAGCGGCAAGAAGGTTCTGGACCGCAGCGGATTGATCCTGGATATCTTCGCGCGGCGGGCAAAGACCCGAGAAGCAAAGACGCAGGTGGAGTTGGCGCAGCTTAACTACTTGCTCCCCAGGTTGACGCGGCAGTGGACCCACCTTTCGCGACAGGTGGGCGGCATCGGTACCCGCGGACCCGGTGAGACCCAGCTCGAAGTGGACCGCCGGTTGGTGCGCAAACGGATCAGCACGCTGAACCGGGAGCTGCAAAAGATCCAGAGCCAGCGCGCGGTGCAGCGTCAGGCGCGCCAGCGTTTGTTCAAAATCGCGCTGGTTGGCTACACGAATGCCGGCAAATCGACCTTGCTGAACGCGTTGACCGATGCGGATGTCTTTGTGGAGGATAGGCTGTTCGCCACCCTGGATCCCACGATTCGGCGGATGCGTCTGACTCCGCACCAGCAGGTCCTGCTGATCGATACGGTGGGGTTCATTCGCAAGCTCCCGCCCGATTTGGTGGCGTCGTTCATGAGCACGCTGGAAGAGACGGTGGTCGCCGACCTCCTTTTGCACGTCATCGACATATCGCATCCCCAAATGGTCGAACACATCTCCGCGGTGCGCGAAGTTCTGGGACGGCTGCATCTTTCGCACAAGCCC
>CAYQOI010000144.1:0-7981 GCA_964419085.1 uncultured Cytophagia bacterium
GTGGTGAAAAGCGCGCGGGTGATGAAAAAGGCGGTCGCGTACCTGGTCCCTTTTATCGAAGAGGAAAAGGCCAAGGCCAAAGATACGAAACCGCGCGCCAAAGTTCTGCTGGCCACCGTCAAAGGCGACGTGCACGACATCGGCAAAAACATCGTCGGCGTGGTGCTGGCTTGCAACAACTTCGAGGTTATCGATCTCGGCGTCATGGTGCCGTGCGAAAAAATCCTGCAGACCGCGCGGGAGCAAAAAGTGGATATCATCGGGTTGAGCGGGCTGATCACCCCTTCGCTGGATGAAATGGTGCACAACGCGGGAGAGATGGAGCGTCTCGGTTTTGCCGTGCCTCTGTTGATCGGCGGGGCCACGACCTCGCGCGTTCACACCGCGGTCAAAATCGCGCCCAAGTACTCCGGGGCCACGATTCACGTCCTGGATGCCTCTCGCTGCGTGACGGTGGTGAGCAATCTCACCACGCCCGCGCGCAAGAACACATTCGTGCAAAAGAAGCAGGAAGAATACGCCCGGGTTCGGGCAGAACACCAGCACCGGGTGGCAGGCCGGACCCTGCTGTCGCTCGCGGAGGCGCGCAAGAATCGGACTCCCATCGACTGGCAGGACGCGGAAATCACCGCGCCGCAAACCCCTGGCGTGACGGTGCTGAACGAGGTCTCTCTGGCCGAACTCAGAGAATACATCGACTGGACGCCCTTTTTCCTCACCTGGGAAATGCGGGGGCGTTACCCGGCGATTCTCCAGGACCGCTCACTCGGCGAAGAGGCGCGGAAGCTTTTTGCCGATGCCAACGCCATGCTCGACCGGCTCATCGCAGACGCCGCGCTGACGGCCAACGCGGTGGTGGGTCTGTTCCCGGCCAATTCGGTGGAAGACGACATCAAGATCTACACCGATGAATCCCGCAGCCGCGTCCTGGCTACGATTCACACGTTGCGGCAGCAGACCCGCAAGACGGGCGGCCATCCCAATCAGGCGCTGGCGGATTTCGTCGCGCCCAAAGGCAGCGGCGTGGCTGATTACCTCGGCCTGTTTGCGCTCACCGCGGGCCTCGGCGTCCAGGAATTGGCCTCTCGCTTCGAGCAGGCGCACGACGATTACAGCAGCATCTTGCTCAAGGCGCTGGCGGACCGTCTGGCAGAAGCATTCGCGGAGTTGCTCCACGCCAGGGTTCGGCGAGCGTTCTGGGGGTACGCTGCCGATGAGAAGCTCAGCAGCGACGATTTGCTCAAAGAGCGCTACCGCGGCATCCGGCCGGCCCCGGGCTATCTGGCCTGTCCGGACCACAGCGAGAAGCAGACGATCTGGCAAGTGCTGGAGGTGGAAAAAAACGCGGGCATCCAATTGACCGAATCGTATGCCATGCAACCGGCGGCCGCGGTGTGCGGCTACTATTTCGCTCACCCGCAGGCGAAATATTTTTCGGTGGGGAAAATCGCCAGGGACCAGGTGGAAGACTACGCCCGGCGCAAGAATCTCCCCATCAAGGAGGTGGAGAAGTGGCTGCGTCCCAATCTGGCGTACGAGCCGGAAGGGTAGGGGGTTAGCGCAACGCCCGGTTCCGAATCCTGGCTCACGAACCTTTCGAGAAACTCGCCGGCCCGCACCCGTGGGCCGCACCAAACTAAAAACGGCCACCCAATGCTGAGTGGCCGTTTTCTGTGCGGACCCGACCGGGTTGCCGTCGCTCAGCTCGCTCAGGTAAAGCCCGCACGTGAGGAACAGGAGGATCCAGAAAACGAATCTTCATTGCCGCCGGAGGCGAACATCGAGACCAGCTTCTCGGGCGCGGCCGAGCCACACTCCGGACAGCTCAGGTCGTCGTTCCCCGCGCCGACCCGCTGTAAAACTTCGAAGGTTTTGCCGCATTTCTTGCAGCGATATTCATAAATGGGCATGGGCTCACTTCTCCAAACCTAAATCGACTTCACCTCTTCTTCGGTTCTTACTTTCTCCTCGGTTTCTTCTTCACGTTTCCCCGAAACGTCACACGTTCCGGACATTCAGGTGTGAATCCCAAGTTTCGGGAAAACGACCCGCAGTACCACGATATAGCCGACGATCAGAATCAGAGCTTCCAGAAAATCCATTTTCTACCTTTCTGGCTTGGATTCGGTACGGTGGTCTTTTCTTTTGCCTGGTACACTGGCCGCCACGATGAACCCCAGCAGCCCACCGTACAGCGTGCTGGAGAACGGGTTGCTGGTGATGGGACACGTGCCTGTGGTGCAGCCGATGAAGGTGTAGTAGGCAAAGCCGCCCAAAGCGCCGAGCGCTACCAGGCCTATCGCAGCAGTTTTGGTCATGATCATGCTCCAGCTTTTTTCACGTTCCCTTGCAGTTGGATGCAATTGCCACAAAAAAGATACAGATATTTGTTCTCTTTTGCAAAGAAATCTCTGAATAATCCGCGGCCCGGGCCAAGTTTTGCTTGACAATTACACCACGGCCGTTTATTTTACAGAAAAGGCTTTCAGTCCCCACATTTTACAACTCATCAGCCTGATTTAAAGTCCCGTTGCTTCTTTCTTTCTGGGGAGGAATCCCATGTGGCTTCATGTCCTCGCTGTCCTTTTTGCCGTGTTTGCCGGAGGTGAGCCCGTCGCGCAAGGGGGACGTGCCGTCGTGGTTGCAGATACGGCCAGCGTGCGCATCGACCGGGAAAACCATCGAATCCCCATCTGGCTTCGTGCCCACCAGGACACCGTCAGGGGCGTCCGCATCCAATTGGCGCAGATCCGCAAACGGAGCGGCGAACAGATCACGTTGCCCTACGAGATCACCCCTGAGTGGGCCGACATCTATCCCGAGGAGTTTGGCCAGTTCTTCACGCTGTCTTTTCAACCAGCCGATGTCCAGAAGCTCCTGCCGGGCGAATATGAGATCAGCCTGTTTATTTCCGCTGAGAACGCGCCTTCTGAAGTGCGGCAGCTTCGTTTTAGCATTCCCGCGCCCCCGGACCGGCCGCCGCTGCTGGAGCGCGCCATCGCATGGACGCGCGAAACCCTGCTTGTGCTGGCGTGGAGCACACTGGAAATGCTCTCGTCGCTGTTTCTCATCGCGTTTGTGGTGTGGTTTTTCGTGCTGGCGTGGCGAGGGCGCAACTCCATCCACGTCGCGCCCATTGCCAACGAAACAGGCGAAAGCGGCGAGCTCGACGGCATCGCAGCCGGCATCGACGATCTGCTGATGGTCAAGCTTCAGGAGATCGCCGAGATCATGAAGCAGGACTACGTCCTCAGGCCGGACCAGGAATTTCAGCGAGAAGCCGATCGGGAGGTTCAAACTAAACTGGTCAGTCAGACCGGCGCGGCGCTGACCTTCGAGCTGCAAAGCATCGGTGACATCTCTGTGGGGCCGGTGAAGCTGCCTTTGGGGCGGCTCGTTACGCTGTTGCTCAAGGTCTTCGGGGGCAACTACGTCTCCGGTGCACTTCAAAAATACGGAGGGCAGAACAAGTTGGTGCTGTTGCTGGAGGAACGGCCGCCCATCTTTGCCTTTCGGGAAAACTCCAGCTACTTCGAGGCCAACTGGCCGTCGGAAGATTTGCAGGAGGGGAGTCTCGCCCAGGGCGTCCCCCACGTGGTGGAAGAGCTGGCCTATCGTCTGACCCTGAAATTGGCCCAGGATCCGGGAACACAAAACTGGCAGGCCTTCAGATTTTTCTTGCATGGCAAAATGGCATTTTCGGATTATCGACAGAATCCCACGCGCCTGGACCGCCTGCGGGATGCCGTCGAATGCTGGCAGAGCTGTGTCAAGCTCGACCTGCATTTTGTCGAAGCACACTACTATCTTGGTTTGGCGCACGACATCGAGGGCAAGACGGAGGACGCGCTCTACCGCTACAAGAAATTCATCCAGCTAAGTCCCAGCACCATGGCTGCACAATCCCATCTGAAGCTAGCAGGTCTGTACTGGAACAAATTCAAAGACGAAGAAAACGCACTCAAAGAGCTGGACAAGGCGAACAAGAAAAATCCCAATCTCGCGGAGGCGTACAATCTCAGGGGAATTATTTATGCGAAAAACAAAGACTATGACGGCGAGGTGGAGCTGTACGAAAAGGCCATCAAGCTGAGTCACCGCAAACCGGATCCCATCTACTACTACAATCTCAGCGTCTCCAAGTACTATCTGACAGAGTTCGATGCGGCACAGCAGGCCGGAGAAACCGCACTGCGGCTTTTCGGGGACAAACGCACGCGCGAACTCCTGCAAACAATGGGTTGGATTCACAATCAGAAGGCCAGGCTTCTGGCAGAGCGCAACCTCGAAGATGCACAGCAAGACGAGTGCGCCAGGGCGGTGGGCTACTTTGAGGCGGCCCTGCACGAAGACCCTCGCAGCCAACCTGTGCTTCTGGGTCTGGGGCGAGCCTTGCGCGGCTGCAATCGCCTGGAGATGGCGGAGCTTATTCAACGACGCCACCTGCGGTTGTACCCGCAGTACTTTGAAGGCTACCAGGAAATAGCCCTCACGCTGGAAGCACAAGGCGCCAACAAAGCACTGGTGAAACGGTTCCGCGCGGTGGCCGACGTGTTGAAAGATACGCAACTGCTGCGCAATGTGGTGGAGTTGGAACGCCGGCTACCCCGAAAAGATGTTTCACCGGAGCAGGTTGCGCTCCACTCGGCAGTCCTGGGAGGGATGTGTCATCGCTATTACGGAGAGTACGACAAAGCAAAACGTTTTTTCTCGCAATTCTTGAAAACGCAGACCGGTGACAAGCCCCACTATCTTGCCGCGGAAAGCCTCCATTCCTTCGGCGAAACTCTGGTAAGATTGAAACGAGCGGAAGACGCCATTCAGGTGTTGCGGCAAGCCGCAAGCCTCTATGCCGACGGACAAACCTATTCGCGCGCGACCTGTTGGTTGCTTCTGGGCGATATTTTTGTGATCCTGGAAAAGGAAGAGGACGCGGACCGTTCGTTTCAGTTGGCCGCGGCCGATTTCGTGAAAAGCAAGCTGAACAGGCTTGCCTCCGACGCGTATGTCAAGGACGCCAAGCTGCTGATGAGCCTTCATGCCAAGACCAAACAGGAGTCCTACAGCCAGCGAGCCCGCGAGGTCTGCAATCGCGCTATCCAGCTGAACACCACCAACTACGAGGCTTTCCACGTGAAAGGCAACACCTTCTACGAGTTAGGACGGGACAGCGAAGCGATCCCAGAATTCGAGAAGGCACTGGAGATCAACTACAATCTGCCGGGCGCACATTACAACCTGGGCCTCTCTTATTACTACCTGGGAGAGTATGAGACCGCTATCGAGAAATTCCAGGCCGCGGTCAAGCTCAAACAGAACTACGCGGACCCAAAGAGTCAGAACTTGCCCGACCCCTACTACTGGCTGACCCAGAGTTTTTACAAGCTCGGTCGGTTCGACGATGCGGTGGCCTGCCTGCGGAGGCTTGTCAATTTGTTCCCGACCAGCACCAAGTACATCAACATGCTGGGTGAAGCGCTGTCCAGGTGTGGGCTGTACGACCAGGCTGCCGCGGAGTTTCGGCGTGCGCTGGTGTTCGACCGCGAGAATGTGCAGGCTTTGAACAATCTCGCCAGCCTGTATGCCGACCGCGGGGCAAACCTGAAGGAAGCCTTCGCGTTGGCGTTGAAGGCGCTGCGGGTGGGCAAACGAAGCGGGAGCAACAAGAAGACTCTGGCGGAGATTCGGCTGACCCTGGGCTGGCTCTGCTACTGCCGGGAACAAACACGGCGAGCCATCCTGCTGTTGGAGAATGCCCTGGCTTATTCCCTGGAGGAGCCCAAACATCACGCGCGTCTGGCATATGCGTACGAGCGCCACAGCGTCCTGCTGGGTGAGAGCCCCACTCGGGAAGCGTTCTGTGAAAAAGCACAGATGCAGTGGCGCGTGGTGGCCAGCTTGAGCGAAAACGGCCAGTGGGGGAAAATCGCAACGGAACATTTGAACCATCAGAATCCCGGGGGCGTTTGAAACTACAAGAGGTGAAACGGAAACCAACTGCGGAGGAGCGATGCCATGGCTATCTTCATTCGTCTCATCAACTTGACGGAGCAGGGGGCGCGGAATATGGACAACCTGCCGAAAATGGTGCAGGACGCCCGCAATGTGATGAAAAAGCACAACACCAAGGTGTTGAATCTCTACACGACGCTGGGTAACTACGACCTGGTGGCGATTATCGATGCACCGGACGCGATGACCGCGGCAAAGGTCAGCGCGGAGATCGCGGCCCAGGGCAACTTCCGGGCCGAAACCCTGGCGGCCGTTTCCATGGAGGAGTTCCTGGAAGGTGCGGTTGGCGAAGTTTAGGCACGCCCTGTTTCTCGCTGACGACGGGCTTCATAAAAAAGCAACGCCGCGGCCACCGAGGCGTTCAACGAGTTGATCCGGCCGTACATGGGAATGCGGACCAGAAAATCGCAGTTTTCCCGCACCAGTCGGTGCAGGCCGTGCCCTTCTGAACCGATGACGATCCCCAGCGGACCGGAGAGGTCCGCCTCGGTGTAGAGCTGTTTTCCCTCCTGGTGAGCGCCCACAAACCAGAGTCCTTTGGATTTCAAGTCTTTCATCGTGGCGGTCAGGTTAGCCACGCGCGCGGTGAGCACATGCGCGGCTGCCCCCGCCGAGGTGCGAGCCACGGTGGCATTGAGCCCTGCCGAGCGACGTTTGGGCAAAATGACGCCATGGATGCCGGCAGCCTCTGCGGAGCGCAGAATCGCACCGAGGTTGTGCGGATCTTCGATGCCGTCCAGGCAGGCCAGCAGGGGCGGCTCCCCCCTCGCCTCGCTTTGGGCCAGGATGGCGGAAATGCTGGCGTAGGTGGGGGCGGCCGCGATGGCCACCACTCCCTGAGTTTTCTTTGTCCCTGCGAGATGGGCGATTTTCTCCTTCTCCACCCGTTCGATGGAGATGCCGGCCTTTTGTGCCAGCTTCTCGATTTCCACGACCCGCGCCGCGGGCAGGTCGCTGGCCAGCAAGATCTTTTGGAGACGCACGGCCGCGCGCAGCGCTTCCATCACCGCGTTGCGGCCGTAGATGAATTCGGTCATCCCCTCATCGGTATTTAGTGATTTCACAGTTCGCATGAAAACGTGGTGCATGTACGCCTCAATTTTAGCGAAATCCACCGCGGAAGGCAAGCCTTTTCTGCGCCAGGCCGGTCAGTGTTCCCGCGGCGACGTTCGGCGTTGACATTTACTTTTGCGTTTGTTACATTGCGGTCACATACCTGAGGAATCCATGAAATTCGTCGCCGACATCCACCTTCACTCACATTTTTCGCGCGCGACCAGCAAAAGTCTCAACCTCGAGTCGCTCTACAAATGGGCACAGCTCAAAGGTGTGCACGTGGTGGGCACGGGCGATATCGCACACCCGGGCTGGCTCGATGAGATGAAGGCGCGTCTCGAACCGGCCGAAGACGGGCTGTTTCGGTTGAAGCCGGAGGTCGCGCGCGCGGTGGAAGCCGAGGTACCCAAAGCCTGCCGCAACACCGTCCGTTTCATGCTGGCGGGCGAGATCAGCAACATTTACAAGAAAGCGGACAAGGTACGCAAAATCCACAACGTCGTATGTCTGCCGTCGTTCGACGCGGTGGAGAGATTTCAAGCCCGGCTGGAGCAGATCGGCAACATCCGCTCCGACGGCCGTCCCATTCTCGGCCTCGACGCGCGAGATTTGCTGGAGATCGTGCTGGAGACCGACCCGCAGGGGCATTTGATCCCTGCACACATCTGGACGCCGTGGTTTTCGCTGCTGGGCTCCATGTCCGGGTTCGACTCTGTGGAGGCGTGCTTCGCAGACCTGACACCGCACATCTTCGCGCTGGAGACCGGTCTCTCCTCGGATCCACCCATGAATTGGCGGCTCTCCGCGCTGGACAAATACACTCTAGTTTCCAACTCAGATGCCCATTCACCGCAGAAGCTGGCCCGCGAGGCGAACGTATTCGAAACCGAATTGAGCTACGGGAACATCTTCG
>CAYQOI010000145.1:0-7972 GCA_964419085.1 uncultured Cytophagia bacterium
CGCCATGTTCCTCAGCAACATCGCGGTCCCGCTGATCATCGCCGGGGCCATCGGCCTCAACACCGCGGACAAGGCGTTTCTCGTCCAGATGGCGATGATCATGGCGGGATTGGCCACCATCGTCCAGGCCTACCCCGTGGGCCCCATCGGCGCGCGCATCCCCATGGTCATGGGAACGAGCTTTGCCTTTGTAGCCGGCATCATCAGCATCACCAAGCAGTACAATCTGGCCACCGCATTCGGCGCGTGTCTGGCCGCGTCATTCGTCGAGGTCATCATCGGATTCAGCTACCGTCGCTTCCGCAAGTATTTCCCGCCGCTGGCCAACGGCATCGTGGTCATGCTCATCGGCTTGACGCTGGTTCCAGTGGGGCTCGACTACGCCGCGGGCGGTGTGGGCGCGGCCGATTACGGGTCGTTCACCAACCTGGGCATCGCCGGCGTGGTGATGCTCATTACCCTGGCGTTGAACCAGTTTACCACCGGTTTCCTGAGCTATGCCAGCATGATCATCGGCGCCGCAGTGGGCTACCTCGTCGCGTTCTTTTTCGGCAAAGTCCAATTCGCTCAGGTCGCGGGGACATCCTGGCTCAATTTCCCGCTGCCGCTCAAGTTCGGGATGGAATTCCACCTGACACCTATCGTGCTGATGAGCTTCATCTATGTGGTCAGCGCGCTGGAAACCCTGGGCGACATCTCCGGTACGGTCGCGGCGGTGGGCAGGAATCCCTCCAACTCGGAAGTCAGGGGCGGGCTGGTCGCGGACGGCGTCATGAGCGGTTTCGCGGCGCTGTTCAGCGCGTTCCCGAACACCTCGTATTCTCAGAACGTGGGGCTGGTCAACTTTACCGGCGTGGCCAGCCGGCACGTCGCGGCCATCGGGGGCGGTTTTTTGCTGCTGCTGGGGTTGATCCCCAAAGTAGGCATGGTGGTGGCTACCATTCCGCCCGCAGTGATCGGCGGCGGCGGTCTCATCATGTTCGCCATGATCTTCGCCAGCGGCGCGTCCATCGTTTTTCGCAGCGTGAAACTCACACGGCGGAACATGATCATCCTGGCCGTTGCCATGGGCCTGGGTTTGGGCGTGGAATTCCGGCCGGAAGTGCTGCAGCATTTCCCGCCTGCGGTCAAATCGCTGCTGGGACAGGGTTTGGTGCTGGGTGGGCTCACCGGCTTTGTGCTGAATCTCGTCTTTCCCGAGCAGCACGGAGAATAGCCGGTGCCGCGGCCCGGCGTTTTTTTCCTTGCATTTCGGGGCTCGTTTGGTTACATAACTGAACAAACCAATCTTCCAGCAACCAATCCAAAAGGAGGCGTGGAGATGAAGCGCACTTTCTATTTGTCGCTTGGGGTTCTCTTTGTTCTGGTCGCGTGTGCACAGGTGGACAAAACCGCGGAGCAAAACAAGGCGGTGGCCGCGCGATTCGTGAATGAAGTCTGGAATGTGGGCAATCTCGCAGTGGCGGACGAGGTGCTCGCGGCGGAGTTCGTCCGGCACAACCCGGCCAGTTGGGAGCCGGCCCAAATCGAAGGCATCGAGGCGTTTAAGCAGTACGCAACTCAGATACACGACCTGTATCCGGACTTTAAGGTGGAGGTGACCGCCAGAATCGCAGAAGGCGATCTGGTCGCCACCCGCTGGACGGTCACAGGAACAAACGCCCAGGCCCAAAAGCAGATCTCAATCGACGGCATGAGCTTCGACCGTTTCGCGGATGGCAAAATCGCCGAGGAGTGGGCCAGTTGGGACACCC
The DNA here is from genome assembly GCA_964419085.1 of uncultured Cytophagia bacterium. Taxonomy (GTDB): domain Bacteria; phylum Zhuqueibacterota; class Zhuqueibacteria; order Oceanimicrobiales; family Oceanimicrobiaceae; genus CAYQOI01. The sequence continues at coordinate 1,755 of CAYQOI010000145.1, forward strand.
AGGGACTGGAGCAGCAATTGGGCACCGAAGAAAATGAAACCACCATGAAGTAAGAAGCAACACACGCCAAAACGGGAGGTCGGTCGCAGGGGGCCAACCTCCCGTTTCTGGTTTTGGCAGCGGGAAGGAGGTCAAAGAAATGAAAGCTTGTCGTTTCATCGTTACGGTCGTCGTTTTTATGCTTTGTGTCGCGCGAGCGACCCACGCACAGGAGAGCACGCCCAGCACCCGTGAAATGAACCTCATCACCTGGCAGGAATTTCATGAACTCGTGCCGGCTCAAATCGAAACCGTGCTGCTGCCGGTGGGCACCCTGGAACCCCACGGCGTTCTGCCCAACGGTTCCGACAACCTCGCGCCCGAGGCCATGGCCCGCGAAATCGCGGCCCGCGTCAATGCGCTCATCGCGCCGACGTTGAATTACGGGGTCACGGGCAGCATGAAGGCGTTTCCGGGCGCGTTCGAGATCAGCGAACAAGCGTACCGCTTGTTCGTCGCGGACATCTTGAAAGGACTGGCGGAAAACAAGTTCAAAAACATCATCGTGCTGAACGGACACGGCGGCCCGCAGACCGCGATCCTGCGGTCGGTGGCGGACGCGGCCTCGGAAAAATACCGGGTGCGGATTCTGGTGATCAACTGGTGGAGCCTGGCTTCCGAGGACATTTTCGCAGTGTTCGGCGAGAACGGCGGCCACGCGGGCAACAACGAAACCGCGTATGTCCAGGCCATCGTCCCGCAACACGTGCATCCCGAACGCTACTCCAAAGAGATGGCCACGGCGTTCCCCAAGGGCACGTCCTGGCACGCGGTGCCGTTCCCATCCTCCATCGGGCTGTATGAAAAAGGGCAGGGCTACCCCACTTTCGACGAAAAACAGGCCAAAGCCTACTTCAAACGGGTCAACGACCGCGTCGCGGCCCTCATCGAAGAGATCATCCATAAATGGGATTTAGCCGGTCTGTACCGATGAGCACAGCCCGGAATCCGGCACCGATTGAAAGAGCATTGCCACCAACGGAGACGACGATGAAATACCGCGTTTTTCTGCTCCTGGTCTTCCTTTCCATCAGCATCGCTTTCGGCCAGACGGCTGTTCACTATTCCATCGCTTTTCCCAATCGCGACCACCACGAAGCCGAGGTGGAAATCATGTTCACCCAAATCCCCGGCGACGTCCTACATCTGCACATGAGCCGCAGTTCGCCGGGGCGGTACGCGCTGCACGAATTCGCCAAGAACGTCTACAACGTCAAGGCATTCGACAGCAAAGGCAAGCGGCTGCGCGTCACCCGGCCCAATCCGCACCGTTGGGATGTCCACGGCCACGACGGCACCGTCAAGGTCAGCTACACCATCTTCGGAGACCGCTGCGACGGCACCTACCTGGCGGTGGACAACACCCACGCCCACATCAACATGCCCGCCACGTTTATGTGGGCGGAAGGCATGACCGACCAGCCGGTCGACATCACCTTTCACCGGCCGGACCCGAACTGGCACATCGCCACGCAACTGGCTCCCACAGACAAACCCGAAACCTTTACCGCCCCTAACCTACAGTATTTCATGGATAGTCCCACGGAGGTCGGCCCGTTCGAGATGCGAAGCTGGACCTTGCGCCAGGGTGAGCGGGAGGTCACCTTTCGCCTGGCCCTGCACCACAGCGGCACCGACGCCGAACTCACCGCGTTCGCAGACTTGATCCGAACCGTGGTGGAGGAAGAAATTGCGCTCTTCGGCGAAGCCCCACCCTACGATTACGGCACGTACACCTTCATCGCGGACTATCTGCCCTACGTCAACGGCGACGGCATGGAGCACCGCAACTCCACGATTCTCACCAGCACGCGCACGCTGCGCAAGCAGGCGGTCCGCAACCTGTTCACGGTTGCGCACGAGTTTTTCCACGCCTGGAACGTGGAGCGCATCCGGCCCCGTTCGCTTGAGCCCTTCGATTTCGACAGAGCGAATATGTCCGGGGAACTCTGGTTCGCCGAAGGGTTTACCAGCTACTACGATGGCCTGATTCTGAAGCGAGCCGGTCTGATCAGTTTGGACCGGTTTGCCGAAGACCTGGGCCGTACGCTCAACCAGGTCTTGAACGCGCCGGGCCGGAAATATTTCAGCCCGGTGGAGATGAGCATGCAGGCGCCGTTCGCGGACGCGGCGGTCTCCATCGACCCCAAGAATCAGCGCAACACCTTCATCTCCTACTATCCCTACGGCGCAGCGCTGGGTCTGGCGCTGGACCTGACACTCCGCCGGCGCTTCCCGGGGAAAAGCCTCGACGACTTCATGGCCGCGATGTGGCAAGCGCACGGAAAACCCGAGCAGCCCTACACACTCGACGACCTTCGCCGAACCCTCGGCGAGGCCATCGGGGACCAGGAATTTGCGGACGATTTCTTCCGCCGGTACGTTTCCGGGCGAGAACTGCCGGACTTCAAATCGCTGCTGGCCGCCGCAGGGTTTACACTGGAAAAGAAAAACCCGGATAAAGCATGGCTGGGTTCCGCAAGACTCGACTTCAGCAAGGGGAAGGTCGGCGTGCGCACAACCACACAGATGGGCAGCCCGCTTTACCAGGCAGGGGTGGACCGCAAAGACAGCATCCTGACCCTCGACGGGCAGGAACTGCGGACGCAGGACGACCTCGACACGCTCCTGGCCCACCACAAGCCGGGAGACCAGGTGGAAATCGTTTTCGAAAAACGCGGGCAGCGGCGCCAGGCCAAGCTCACGTTCCAGGCCGACCCCATGCTCAAGGTCGTCCCGGCCGAACACAAAGGGGCCGCGCTGGGCTCATCGGTGGCAGCGTTTCGGGAACAGTGGCTGCACAGCCGCTCCCAGGCCCGGGTCGCCGCGCCGAAGAAGACCTGCCCCACCTGCCGCCGGTCGTTTCGGTTCGAGCTGGAATTCTGTCCCTACGATGGTGCGGATCTACGGCTCACTGCGCCAAAGGAGTAGCGCACGTGGAGACGTCCCGGCGGCGAGTTCACTCCCACGTGATGGAATAGTGCGGCAGAACGTCGATGGGGAGGTCCTTGACCGCGGCGAGACTGCTTTCGATTTCCGGGGTCAGCCTGGCCCAGCGCTCGAAGAACTGCTCAACCTTTCCGTTGTCGCCGTCGCCTTCCAGGATCAACAGCCTGGCGGCCAGGCTTTTCACCCCCTCGCGGAAGTGGGCGAAATCGACGGCCCAGCGTTGTGTAGAGCTGTCATAGGTGAGCCCGCCGTTTTCCAACAGATAGTTCAGCGCGATGGCCGCGGCCTTGGCATGCGCCTCGGCCAGGCCGAACCGCACCGAGCGAAACAGGCTGCCCAGGTACGACACATAAAACGTCTGCGCTTTGTTCGAATCCACCACGCCGTGATCCATCAAATACCCGAGGGAGTGCAGGCCGGCGATGTCGGCCTTGCACTCTTCCAGCGCGTTGTAGTTGGGCCCGATGGCCGCGTTCACCGCCATCCCCTTTTTGGGGCCCACCTTCACGGTGCGCGGCCCCACGGCATGACAGATCTCGTGCATCAGCACGAATTGGAAGAAGCCTTCGTCTGACAGGTACGGAAGCTGGGCCTCGTCGATCACTTTCTGGCTCACCGGCTTGATGATGGCGTTGAAGCGGGCTTCAAACATGTTTTTCCAGAACGTCTTCTTGGTTCCCTTTTTCTTGTGGACAGCCGGATCGTTGGGGAGATTGGTCGCCACCGCCTGATAGCCCGCGGCCGCCTCTCCGGCACGCAAGATATCCCGAACCACCACAAACTTCGCGGTCAGGCCTTTGACCAGCGATTTGTAGCGCCTGGGGATGGGGAGGTTTTCCTCCAATTGCTTCAAGTACCGGGTGTACACCTCCAGTTTTTTTGATTCCTCCTGGTCCACCACTTCGATGGAGGCCTCGTACTTCGCTTTCACGCCTTTGATGCCGTCGGAGTAGGTTTCGAACGGACCGAAGACCATATCGAACTTGCTGTCTTCCATGTCGATCCAGGCCACATCGGCGTCGAAGTAGTCGTCGGTGGTCAGGGCCTGGGCTTTGAGGCGGAGGAACTTTGCGAATGAGGCATTGTCCGTCAGCTCTGCGCACTCTTTGAGCAGCTTCACCATGGGGGCGATCCAGCGGCTGTAGGCCTCATGATAGGGAATGGCCTTGTACCCGCCCTTGCCGTCCGGCCGGATCACGGTGTAAGGAGACATGAAAGCCTCCCGTTCTTTCTCCGGCAGGGTGGCGAGATACGCGTCGAACTCTTCTGCCGTCATGCCGCGGGGGTAGATTTCTTCGCCAGGGTAGTAACGTCGAAGCCCGATGAACGGCTCGTGGTCGTTGAGCAGCTCGAACGGGCCGGCGTTGCGTTTCACCAGCGTGAGCAGTTTGGCCGCCCAGGGGTCGTTCTGGACATGCTCCAAGCTGTCGCGCAGCGCCAGGCCGTATTCGGACGTCTGGTGCCAGTAAATCGTGTCGACATACGCGGCCGCCTGTACCAACTTTTTCAGCAGGGTTTTGTCTTTGGTGTCGTATCGGCTGGCATCGAAGTGCATCTCGTACGGGGTGTACTGCGCCAGGTAGGCCTCGATTTTTGCCTTCTGCGCGTCGGTCAGAGGAGAAGTCTTACCGCAAGAGAACAACAAAATGCAGACAAAGTACACCAGTTTTTTCATCTTGATTCCCTTTCGCTTAGACACAACCTTCTCGTTAGAACTTCCGGTTTGCAGCAACGGTCGGTCACAGGTTTTTTTGCCAAAATTCCAGCATTTTCGTGTACAGGTGTTTGCGCGCCGGACGGTCGGAAATCCCGTGTTTGCGCATGGGGTAAAACATCACGTCGAACTGAATGTTGTGCTGGATCAACTGTTCCATAAAGGCCCAGGAATTCTGCGGATGGACGTTGTCGTCGTAGGTGCCGTGCACCAGCAGCAAGCGCCCGTGCAGATTCTTCGCGATGTTGACCAATGAGGTCTTTTCGTACCCTTCCGGATTGTCCTGAGGTCGTTTCATGGCGAATTCGGCCCATTTGGTGTCGTAGTAGTGCCAGTCGGTGACCGGGGCCACAGCGATGCCGGCTTTGAACTCACCGGAACGGGTCATGGCATTGAGCGTGAAGCTGCCGCCGCCGCTCCACCCCCAGATGCCGAAGCGGTCCGGATCCACATAGGGCTGCGATTTGAGCCACTTGACGCCGTCGACGATGTCCTTCATTTCGATGGGGCCGGACATGAGCTTCAAGAGCCGGTTCTCCAACTTCTTGCTGATGGCGGTGGCGCTGCGGTGGTCGAAGCGTACCACCAGGTAGCCGTTCCGCAGCAGAATCTGGTCGAAATAGCGCGCAGTGTTCCAGGAGTTGAACACCGTCGGCGCGGAAGGGCCTGCGTAGATGTGGTAGATGATGGGATACTTCTTGTTCGGGTCGAAATCCGCGGGCTTGAGGATTTCCGCGGGCATGGGAAAACCGTCGGAGGTGGGAATGGTAAAAAACTCCGGCGGTTGGATGTGCAACTGCGCAGCGAGGTCTGTGCGAGGCTCAGCCAGAATCTGCTGCACCTTCCCGTCGTTTCGGTAGAGCGAAAGAGAGGGCGGCGTTTTCCCGTTGGAAAACCGGTCAAAGTAGAAACGCGCATTCGGGCTGAAGGTGATCTGGTGCACTCCATCTTGCCGGCTCAATCGCTGCATCTTCGTGCCGTCCATTCGAATGCGATACAGGTGACGCTCGATGGAGGATTTTTCTAGCGAAGTGAAGTAGATCCAGCCATGCTTTTCGTCGATGGCGGAAACGGAACGCCGCAGCCAGAAAGGCCCGCCGGAAGAGCGCAGCGCCCATTCGCCCTTTGTGATCTGATTCACCAGTTTCCCGTCCAACGTGAAACGATAGAGATGGGCGTAGCCATCGCGCTCCGACTGCCAGATGAAATGCTTGCCGTCCTTCAAGAAGTAGAGGTCGTCGTTGATGTTCACCCAGGCGTCGTCGTGCTCGTTCATCACATGGGTCGCGTCTCCGGTCTGGCTTTCCACCAGGTACAGGTCGAGGTCGGTCTGCGCCCGGTTCATCGTCTGCACCGCGATGCGTCGATTGTCCGGCAACCATTTCACCCGGGCGAGATATTCATAGGCCGGCAATTTCGCCCACACGGTTTGCGAACCGTCGAGACGCATCACTCCAACCCGAACCACCGGATTCGAGGTGCCCGCTTTGGGATAGCGTTGCGTCAGCACGCGCGG
>CAYQOI010000146.1:0-152 GCA_964419085.1 uncultured Cytophagia bacterium
AGAGTCATGATGACTGCGTCATCCTCATCATTGGTGTTTTCCGAAAGACCTGGTTTATATGATGCGGCGTTCACCGAGGAAAGCAGAATCACGACCGCGCTTAAACCCACCCCAAAAAGCTTGACTGTTGTTCGTGGGCTTCTCATGAGACA
>CAYQOI010000146.1:162-7970 GCA_964419085.1 uncultured Cytophagia bacterium
ATAACGAACCGTAACCGACTGGTTACTCAATATAAGTAACCAATCGGTTACTTGTCAAGAAAAAAGTGCACTGCATGCAACTATTTGAACAGTTCCACTTCAACCGCACGTGCTCAGCTTTTCTGCACCACCGAGGCAAAAAACACTTGCACTTTCGCGAAAAAAATCTCATATTAATTCCACACATCCATCAAGGGCCGGCGTGTCGACCGGTCTGTGAGTCCCTTCAGGCATGCAAACAATTCCTGCACACACAGGAGAAAACCGATGGACCGTCCTGAACACACCCAAAAATCTGACAAGCGCAAACCCGGCTTAACCCGCCGCACTTTTCTCAAAGGGATGGGCGTCACCTCGTTCGGCATTGCCGCCCTTCCCGGCGGAGGCCTCCTGGAGCGACTGCGCGGCAGCGGCATCCTGCCGTCGGACCAAAAAATCCTGGGGCCTGAGCCGGTCGCCCTCACGCTGCGCGTGAACGGCCAGAAAGTCCGGACCACGGTTGCACCGCAAACAACTCTGGCCGAGGCGCTGCGCGACCAGTTGCACCTGACCGGCACCAAAATCGGCTGCGACCGCGGGGCCTGCGGCGCGTGTACCGTCATTCTCGCCGGACAAACCGTCAATTCCTGCATGACCCTCGCCCTCGATGCGGTGGGGCACGATATCCAGACCGTCGAAGGGCTGGAAGCCCACGGCAAGCTCCACGCGATCCAGCAGGCCTTCATCGAACACGACGGCATGCAGTGCGGCTTCTGTACCTCCGGCATGCTGATGAGCTGCAAGCACCTGCTGGACACCACGCCGAACCCCACGTTGGCACAGGTGAAGGTGGCCACCAGCGGCAATCTCTGTCGCTGCGGCACCTATCCCAAGGTGTTCGAAGCCGTGCTCGCAGCCGGCCGGAAGCAGACCGGGTCCTAAAAGCCAGCATTATTTACCACTTTCCCACAGGAGCGTGTCATGCCAAAGCGAGTGACCGTAAAAGTCGGCATACAAGACAACTTGAAGCCGGTGACCCTGGACATCCCCGATGATGCCCCCAAACCGTGGGACGCGGCGGACAAGCTGAAGCTCATCGGTGGCCGGGTGGGCCGCATCGACGGGCCGGAAAAAACCAGCGGCCGCGCCACTTACACCGCGGACATCCGTCTGCCCGGGATGCTCTACGCGAAGTTCCTCCGCTCCCCCTATCCCGCTGCGGTGGTGCGAAGCATCGACGCCTCGGAAGCGGAACGTCTGCCGGGCGTCAAAGCCATCGTCAGAATGCAAGAAAAGCTGCCCCTCGTCCTGAGATTTGCCGGACAGGAAATTCTGGCCGTGGCCGCGGAAACGCCGCAGCAGGCCGAGGAAGCGCTGAAACGCATCAAGGTCGACTACGACGTCCGGCCGTTCGTGGTGGACACCGACACCGCGCGCAAACCCGGCGCGCCCGCCGTGTTCACAACCGCGGTAGAGGAACAAAAGTCCGAAGGCGACTTGCCGGGGAATCGCGGCGACGTTGCGCAAAGAGGAAATGTGCGCGGCCCCATCATCAGCCCCAAATCCGGGCCGGCGAAAGTGGACGAGGCGCTCGCCGCATCAGACGTCACCATCGAACGGACGTACCAGACACAGGTCCAGACCCATTGCGCCATGGAAACCCACGGCGTGGTGGCCAAATGGGATGCACAGGACCAACTGACGGTGTGGGCCTCCACCCAGGGGACGTTCACGGTGCGAGATGAACTGGCCGAAGTGTTCTCCCTGCCCAAGTCACAGGTGCGCGTGATCACGCACTACATGGGTGGCGGCTTCGGCGCCAAATTCGGCGCCGGCGTCTACGGCGTCATGGCCGCTAAGCTGGCCAGAGCCGCCGGGCAACCGGTACGGCTGATGCTGGACCGCAAAGAAGAGCACCTCTGCGTGGGCAACCGGCCCGACTCGCACCAAACGCTCACCCTCGGGGCCACCAAAGAGGGCCACCTCAAGGCCATCAAGCTGGTTTCCTACGGCACCGCAGGCGTGGGAACCGGCGCCGGCACCTCCGGACCCGCGAAGAACATCTACCAGGCGGATGAAATCTACACCGAAGAATCGGACATTTTCACCAACGGCGGCCCGGGCTCGGCCTTTCGCGCACCGGGACATCCCCAGGGCGCATTTGCGCTGGAGCAAGCCATCGATGAGATGGCCTACCGCCTGCACATGGATCCGCTGGAATTCCGCCGGCGAAACACCCGGCACCATCCGGTTCGCCAGGCGGAGTACGAGCTGGGAGCCGAGAAGTTCGGCTGGAGCAAGCGCAACCCCAAACCCGGCGCAGACCCCGGCCCCATCAAACGCGGGATGGGCATGGCAAACGGCGTCTGGTACTATTTCTACGGCACCGGCTACCAGGTTTCCGTCCAGGTCAACAGCGACGGCTCGGTGGAACTCACAAACGGCGTGCAGGACATCGGGGGCGGCATCATCACCATTCTGGCGATGGTGGTGGCGGAAGAGCTGGGCTTGCAACCCGCAGACGTGAAGGTTCGCATCGGAGACACCAACTACGGTTACGCACCCGCGAGCGGCGGCAGCGTTACCACCGGGGCGATCACGCCGGCGGCCAGAAATGCGGCGTATCTGGCAAAACAGAAGATGCTGCAAATCGCAGCCCCGTTTCTGGAGGTCTCGCCGGACGCCCTGACCACCGGAGACGGCAAAATCTTTGTCAAAGCGAATCCCCAAAAGAGCCTGACCTGGAAACAGGTGGCCTCCCGTATCCCGGGAGACAAGTTTACCGTGATCGGCGAGCGGGTCCGGGACTACCGCCGGTTCAACCCGCGCACCACCGGAGGCGTCCAATTCGCAGAAGTGGAGGTGGACGTGGAAACCGGCGTCATCAAAGTGCTGCGCGTCGTCGCGGTGCACGACTGCGGCCGGCCCATGGACCGCCTCACCGTGGAGAGTCAGATCAACGGCGGGGTGATTCAGGGAATCAGCTACGCGCTGTTCGAAAATCGGATTCTGGATCGCAACACCGGCGTCATGGTGAATGCGAACCTGGAGCAGTACAAGATCGCCGGCTCCCTGGATGTTCCCACAATCGAGCCGATCATCCTGGAGGTTAATCACGGACAAAACAGCACCGGTGCGGTGGGCATCGGGGAGCCCGCCACCGTGCCCACGGCCGCGGCCGTCGCCAACGCGGTGTTCCATGCCACCGGCGTGCGGGTGCGCAAGTTGCCGATGACGCCCGCCACCGTTCTTGCGGCCCTCGAAGCCATAGGAGGAACGTCATGAAACCCTTCGAATACGCCATTCCGGAAACCTTGCAGGAAACGTTCGATTTTCTCGCGGCGCCTCAATCCGAGCTTAAGGCCGGGGGCATCGACCTCATCGATCTGATGAAGGAGGGCCTGGCGCAACCCAGGCGTCTGGTCAACATCCGCGGACTGCAGGAGCTGCACTTCGTGAAAGGCGATGCCGCGACGGGCCTGCGGCTGGGGCCCAACCTGACCCTCGCCGAAGTGGCCGGGCATGCCGCGCTGCGGGAATCGTACCGTGCGCTGGCGCAAGCCGCAGACGCGGCCGCGACGCCTCAGATCCGTCACGTCGCGACGCTGGGCGGCAACCTCTGCCAACGCCCGCGCTGCTGGTATTTTCGCAGCAGCGCGTTTCCGTGCGCCAGAAAGGGCGGCGACCAGTGCTACGCGGTCGACGGCGAAAACCAGTACCATGCCATTTTCGGCAACGACTCCGGCTGTGTGATCGTGCATCCGTCGGCCACCGCGGTGGCGCTCATGGCCCTGGGGGCCAGACTGAAAATCGCGTCGGCCAAAGCCGAGCGCGAGCTTGCCATCGACGCGTTCTTCGTGAGCCCGGAGACAGACATCACGCGAGAAAACGTGCTCAAACCCGAGGAGGTTATCACAGAGGTGATGCTTCCTCCCGCGGCGAGAGGGTTTACCAGCTTTTATTTCAAACAGAAAGAGAAGCAGGCATTCGACTGGCCCATCGCCGAGGTGGCGGTCGCGTTGACGCTGGCGGGCGGCGTGTGCAAAGACGCGAAGGTGGTGCTCGGCGCAGCCGCGCCCATCCCGTGGCGCGTTCCCCGGGCTGAAGCGCTGCTGAAAAATCAACCCATCAGCGTCAAACTGGCCAAACAGGCTGCCCAGGAAGCGCTGAAAGACGCGAACCCGCTCTCTGAAAACGCCTACAAAGTCCCGGTATTCAAAGCTGCAATCTACCGCACCATCTGCCGTGCGGCCGGGATCGACCCGTTTGCTTGAAAGGTGCACCATGGAACCATCTAAGAAATCATTCTGTCGCCACCTGCGCACAAAGGTGACCTACCTACCCGATTTCTCCGATCCGGACAGTTGGCGCACCGGCGAGTCCACCACGCAGCAGTACTGGTGCTTGTGCACCATGACCACCGCAGGGCCGGACAACGACCTGGTGGCGCCGGAAAGCTGTCAGCCAACGCGTGCCTGCTACGAGGAAACCGAGCAGCTCCGTTAAGTTCGCGCGCAGCCGCACGAGGTGACCGGCCCCCCGAGTGCTGAAGAGAACTCAGGCGGCATTCCGCGTTTTGCACTCCGACCGCAGCAGTTTCAAAACCAACCCGTTCCATCAGGACCTCTCCACACCTCAGTAGTATTTTTTTTCTTGTCTTTTTATGATTATTTCTGCATCTTTTCATAAATACATGCATCCAACAGGTGGAACTCAATAGGAAGAAGAAACCATGTTTTACGGAATCGTATTTGTGATCATCCTGATAGCGTCTTTTCTGTTCGCTATGCTTGGACTCGGTGGCGGGATGGTGTATGTTCCGGTGCTGAAATGGGCGGGCTTTCCGGTGAAAGAGGTGGCCATTCCCCTGGGCCTGCTGCTCAACGGCCTCAACACACTGCTGGCCCTGATTCCCTACAGCCGGAAAAAACTGGTGGACTGGAAAGGTGGCGCCGCAATGGCCGTAGCCGCTATCGTCGCGGCTCCCATCGGGGCTTACACGGCCCAATTCGTTCCGGTCAAGACACTGCTCATTCTCTTCGCCATTGCCGTGGTGCTGGCGGCTGCACGCATGATTGTGTTCTCTTTCCAGGCTGAACCGGAAAAAATGATGTCTGTAAAAACGCGTTCGCTCGTGGGCGGCATGGTCGGCAGTGTCGCGGGTTTTGCCGGCGGCCTGCTGGGACTGGGAGGCGGATTCATCATCGCGCCGATTCTGATGTGGATGGGCTACAAGACCAAAGAAGCCGCTGCAACCACGGCCTTCGTGGTAACCTTCTCCTCCTTTTCCGGATTCATGGGTCATGTGGCAGAGGGCCACTTCAATTGGCCGCTGACCATTCTCGTGGTTTTCGCGGTGCTCGTTGGCTCCCAGATGGGCGGCACGTTTATGTCCAGCAAGGCCAAACCGCGGTGGGTGAAGCAACTCTACGCACTGGTTTTGCTGGCCATCGCGGTCAAACTGTTCGTGGGAGTGTTATGAAATGAGTCCAAATGGCATGCGCCTCCAAAGATGGGACACGTTTGGCTCTCGCACGGTTCCGGAAAGGCGCCTCGCCCGAGCCGCGGGGCTGGCGTGGGCGGTTCTGCTGCCGATGGTTCTGCTGGCACCCCGCCTGGAAGCACAGACCACCTTCCCCTGGCATGGTTATCTGCAGGCGCGTTACACCGAAGATTACCGGAACGTAAGCAGCTTCCGCATCCGCCGGGCGAAGCTGTGGCTAGCAAATAAGGCGCCCATCGAGGGCAACTGGTTTTATAAAATACAAGCCATTTTTCGGGAGAAAAACGCCGGCGGATTCACCTTACAGGACGTCTACGCAGAGTACCGCTATCGGTCACTGCGTGTGAAAGTGGGACAGATGGTCCCGGACTTCAGCCTGCAGCGCAGTCAGCCGGATTACGCCATTCCCCTGGTGGAACGGGCCGCGGCCATCAACAATCTCATTCCATCGGCTGAGAGCGACGCGCGCGACATCGGCGTTCAGCTCACGTTTCAGACAGGGAACGCTCGCTGGCACAGCAGCATCGGGATGTTTAACGGAAACGGCGCAAACACGCTGGAAAATGAAGACCGGAAGTTTCTTATCACCCACCGGACAACCTATTCGCTCTTGTTGGGAGAGGGAGTGAACGGCCATATCGGCTATTCCCTGGCGTACCGCAAAACCGACGGTCTGGCCTTCCGCAAGATTTACGGCAACAACACGTCCTTTTCAGGTGACGACTTCCGCGGGGGTGTCGAAATGCGTCTGCGGACCAGAACCTGGGAGGTGCAGGGCGAGTACATCCAGGCCGAGCTCGAGGGCGAGCGCGCCTGGGCCTACTACGTGCTCGCCGATTACCGCCTCACACCGAACAACCAACTGGTGCTGTCGCTGGACAAATACAGCGACCTGAACGCAGCCCGCGACGACCGTCCCTGGTACATCGTGGGCGTTAACCACTATTTTGCCGGAGATAAAGCGAAGATCATGCTGGACACCCGTGTCCAGTTTGCTCACCGCGACACCCGGTACCAAACCACTATTCAGTTTCAGCTCATGTTTCATTAAGCTCAAGGAGAAGAACCATGGTAGATCCAAAAGACTGGCTCGAGTATGGGCAAAAGTTTCACGGACACAAATGTCCGGCCATGCCCATGGGACTGCGCGCGGGTGCCGCAGCCATGAACAAGCTCGGCGTCGAGCGCGCCAAAGACGGTCAACTCCAGGCCCTCGTCGACCTGGGCGAAGACCATTGCGCCACGTGCTTCGCTGACGGCGTGCAAGTGATCACGGGCTGCACGTTTGGCAAAGGGAATATCAAGAAAACCCATAAGGGGAAATGGACGCTGACCCTGATCGACAAGAAAACCCAACGGGCGGTGCGCGTCAATCCGAAGGGGGAAATGATGGCCAAGAACAAGCAATCGGCGTTTATCCAGGACTACAGGGCGAAAGGCATTCCCGCCAGTCAAGTACCCGACGAGATCGCCGAACCCCTGGTTCAGGCTGTCATGTCTGCCCCGGATGAACAAATCCTGGACATTTCGGAAGTGTTTCCCTACAAATACGAAGAGCCGCCTCATACGTTCGACAGCTTCATCTGCGAGGAATGCGGCGAAATGGTGGTGGAAAAGTATGGTCGAGTTCACGGAAACAAGAAGCTGTGCCAGGACTGTTACGTGAAACTAACCGAAGGTTAAGCTGAGACCAGCTTACATTCCGGTTCTTGCTCTCACCAGCCAAAACAACAAACCGGCTTCCCGCAAGGCAATCGCGCTTCTGGCTGAAAACTGGCTGCGGTTCAAGAAAAAGCTATAGAACAGCAAACAAGAACGATGTTCTCTGGCAGCAAGACTTTATGAAAGTAGAATGAATGCATGGTCGCCACGGCCAATTCCATCGTTGTTGGTAGCCGCGACCTCATGCACGCGCACGAAACGCTCAAGGGAATTCACACCTCGCCGCTGGAAGAAAGCACGCCATCCCGCGTCGGGCGTCAAGGGTTGCCTTGCCCCGTGTCGGCCAGATAGGTCAGATACGCAACAATATCTTCGATCTGCCGGCGAGAGAGCGTTTTCTCGTAAGACGGCATGGCCGTGGAGAGCTTGACCCCGCGTCCCCCCTGGCTCACCACTTCGGTGAGCCACTTCCGGTTCACGCGGGCAAGATATTCTTTCTGGGTAAAATCTCTGGGCCGCGGGTTCAGATTGTACGCGTTGAAACCATCCCCTTTGCCCTCGGTGCCGTGACACACCGCGCAATAGTGGTCGTAGAGTCGTTTCCCTTTCCGCTGCGCGTAAGTCAGAACGGGAGCAACGCTGTCGCTGGCCACAGACGAGACTT
>CAYQOI010000147.1:0-7331 GCA_964419085.1 uncultured Cytophagia bacterium
GGTGTTTGCCATTTGAGGAGCCGCCCTGGCGCGGCCTGATGCGTTCGCTGCTAGGTGTGGCTCTGCGTGCGAGTCGTGCGCACGTGAAACCCCCTGGCCTGCATCGCGGCGAGATACGCTTCTGCATCCACCTGTTGTTCCAGACGAATCGTTCCCGGCGGAAACGCACCTTCAGCCAGCATAATGCCCACCATGGCCGCACCAAACCCCGTGGTGCGCTGCATGGCGGTGAAGCCGGTTTCCGGATCGTAGGTGTCGATGAGCTCCATCTCCAGACGCTCGTTTTTGCCATCGACGATGACGCGCAGCAGCACCACATCCCGGGGGTCGTCGCTGCGCAGCAGCGGTTCCACCACCGCGTGAAACACGTCCCGCGGCACCACCTGCTGTCCTTTGACCGTCACGGGCTGCAAATCCAGCAGGCCCAGGTCGAGTACGGTTTTCATTTTCTCGTAGTGTCCGGGGTAACGGATGGTTTTCTCCTCGAACTCCTCCACCACACCTTCGAAACTCCAGGGGCAAGTGGAGGTGCCCCCCGCGGTGATGAAGGCTTCACATTTGCCGTAGGGTTCGGGGAAGGCGATCTCCTCCAACTCGGAAAAGGTGTCCACCACCGTTCGCTTCCCCTCCCGAATGATGTGGGCCTTGCCGAAATACTCGTTGGTCAAGCCCTCGATGTTGAAGAGGAGCGCGTAGCCTAACGGCGGCTTCGGGTGTTGCGGCAGGCCTCCGACGCGAATGTGCACCCTGGCTGGACCCTGCAGCATCCGGATGCCGTGGGCGGCCAGAATGTTGGCCATTCCAGGCGCCAGGCCGCAGTCCGGCGCGATGGTGATTCCGGCCTGTTTTGCCGCCTCATCCAGTTGGTGCTGCTGGAACACGACATCGGTGTTGCCGCCGAGGTCGCAGAAATGGCAACCGGCTTGCACGGCTGCCTGCGACAGCTCGAAATTGAAGTAGTACGGCACCGCGCTGAGACAAACCGTGGCGTTCTGTAGAAGCGCGGCGACCTCTTGCGTCCGGGTCACGTCCACGCGCTCGGCCGTTGCGAGTTCGGTGCCCAGGAGGGTGTTGATGCGCGCCGCACCTTGCGCCGCGGCATCCGGGTCCGCGTCCGCGAGGACGAGCTGCTCGGCTTCTCCGAAACGGGCAAAGTCGTAGGCCGCGGCCACTCCCTGCATCCCCGCGCCGAGCACAACATAGCGTTTCGACATGAATTCTCTCCGTGGCTGTTTGCTGGAAAAAAACCGGTCAGCGGTGCCTCCCTTTTGAAGGGAATCCGCCTCCCGAAAGATAAGAAAAGCCAACCACCTTTGCCACCGGAATCGTCCGGGGAGCCTGACTTTTTTCAAAAGACGCCACAGATTTTCAACTTTCTTGTTGACATTGACCGATGAAATGATTATAATTGACCAACCGGTCGGTCAAATAAACAGAGAACAAAGTTGAGTCCGAAAGTCGTCGACAAAACCGCCAAGCGTCAGGAGATTTTGGACGCGGCCTTGCGTGTTTTTGCCCGCAAGGGTTTCAAGAACACCAAGATGATCGATATCGCGGAGGAAGCGGGGATCGGCAAAGGCACCATCTACGAGTATTTCCGGCACAAAGACGAGATGCTGCTGGCCGCGTTTGCCAATTACATCCAGCAAGGGGACGCGGTGGTCAAGGCGGTTCTGGCCAGCCCCCGCTCGCCGGTGGACAAAATCCAGGAAATCTTGCGCGGCACCGTCGAGGTGTACGGTCGAGATCCGGAGGTGGCGCGGGTGTTCTTCGATTTCTGGGCCGTGGGCATGCAAAACGCGGAGCAGCCGGAGATCGATTTTCGGCCCATCTACGCCCGGTACCGGGCGCTCAGCCGCGAGCTGCTGGCGCAAGCGGTGGCCGCAGGCCAGGTGCGCGGAACGATTTCCGAGCACACGGCGTCTATCTTGATCGGCGTGGTCGAGGGGCTGTTCCTGCAATGGATCGTCGATCCCTCGGCGTTTTCTCTACAGGACACCGTGGCGGGCGTCATCGACACCCTGTTTCACGGGATTCTCGAGCGCTGAGCGCAGGCGGCCCGGACAATTAGGGGAGCGAAAATGGAAAGATATCTCTGGGGTCTGTTCTTCCTGCTGGTTTTAGTGGCGCACACAAAAGCAGAGGAGAGCGCCGCCAGCATCGTCAAAAAAGCCGACGACCTGCTGCGCGGTAAGACGCAGGTGGGCACCTACACCATGACCGTTGTGCGTCCGCAGTGGCAACGCACCATGCGGTTCAGGTTCTGGTCCCAGGGCACGGACAAATCCTTCATCCTCATGTTGGCCCCGGCCAAGGAAAGAGGCGTGACTTTCCTGAAACTGGGGCGAGAGATGTGGAACTACATTCCCAAGATCAACCGGGCCATCAAAATTCCTCCCTCGATGATGCTGCAGTCGTGGATGGGCTCCGATTTCACCAACGACGACCTGGTCAAGGAGTCCAGCGTGGTGCACGATTACACGCACACGCTTCTGGGTCGCGAGCGCATCCGCGGGTTCGAGGCCTACAAGGTGGAGCTCAAGCCGCGGCCGGAGGCGGCCGTGGTCTGGGACCGGATCATCGAATGGATTCGGGTGGGCGATTACGTGCCGCTGAAAGCAGAGTACTACAACGAACGCGGGGAACGCGTCCGCACGCTCTTCTTCCTGGACATCAAGAAGATGGGGGGACGGACGCTTCCTACGCGCTTTGAGTTGGTGGAAGAAAAGAAGCCGGGCCGGAAGACAGTCATGACCCTAGAAGACGTGGTCTTCGACAAGCCGATTCCCGGTTCGGTGTTCACCAAACAGAATCTCAGGCGGGCCCGGTAACCATGGCAAAGTTCTTTCGACTCGCGTGGCGCGACCTCTGGCGCAACAAGCGCCGCAGCTTGCTCACCATCGCGGCCATCGCGTTCGCGATTCTCATGGTCGCGGTGACCCGCTCGCTGCAGTACGGCGTGTACGACACCATGGAGTCGCTGGCGGTGCGGCTGTACAACGGCGAGATTCAGATCCACCGGCGGGGGTTTCAGGCGGAGCAGACGCTGACCTACTTTCTGCGGGAAAACGAGCGCGACTGGCAGGCGCTGCTGCAAGCCCATCCCGAACTCACCGCGTGCGCCCGCAGGCTCACCAGCTTCGGCCTGGTGAGCTCCGACTCCGCCAGCACCGGCGCCCTGATCGTGGGGATCGAACCCGGACGGGAAAGCCGGATTACGCAGTTCACGACCATGGTACGCCGCGGCAGTCGGCTGCAGCCCGACGACGATCATCGCGTGCTGGTGGGCATGACCCTGGCCAGGAATCTGCAGGTGGATTTGGGCGACACGCTGATCGTGCTCACCCAGGGCTACCGCAACCAGATGGGCGCGGATAGTTACGTGGTCAAGGGTTTGGTGAGCATCGGGCAGGCGGATTTGGACCGCGCGCTGATGGTGATGCGTCTCAAGGATGCGCAGGAGCTCTTTTCTCTGGAAGGCGGAATCACCCAGGTGGTGTGCCGGACCCACAATTTCAGAAAGGCCACCGGGGTCTCGCACCGGCTCTCCCGCGATCTCGGCGAGCGCAGCTACGAAGTGCTTTCCTGGGAGCAGATGATGCCGGAACTCAAGCAGATCATTTTGGTGGACAACGTCAGCGGCGCGATCTATCTGGCCTTTTTGCTCATCGTGGTGGGTTTCGAGATTTTCAACACCACGATGATGAGCGTGATCGAGCGTACCCGGGAATTCGGCGTGTTGCAAGCCATCGGCGTGAAGCCGCGCCAGGTGAGCGGGCTGATCTTGTGGGAGTCCTGTCTCAAGATTCTGGTGGCACTCGTGGTGGGGCTCATCCTCACCGGCATCGTTATCTCCATCTTGGAGCGCCACCCCATCCCGCTGAGCGACGAACTCAGGGAAGCGTATTCCAGCTACGGCTTTGCGCTGGACGACCTGCGCTTCTCCGGCAAGCTGCGCGTCTACCTGGAGCCGGTGATTTCCATCACCATCGTCGCGCTGAGCGCGATCATTTTTCCGCTGTACAAAACCGCCAGGCTCACGCCGGTGGAGGCCTTTCGCAAGACATGAGAAACGCCGGCGTGCCCCGGCCTGAAGAGGAGGAGCGAAAAATGTCGGAAGCAGAAGCGGAAATCTTGGCGGATCGCGGTGCCAGGCACACGCGGGACGTCTACGCCCCCGTGGCGCCCGTTTACGATCTCTGGGCCAGGCTCACCGAGTCGCGAGCGGCGCAAAAGGCGCTGCAGTTGGCCGCGCTTCGGGACGGCGAACGCGTGCTCGAGGTGGCGGTGGGAACCGGGCTGGTCTTCGAGCAACTGGTGGCGCGCAATCCCTCGGGCACCACCGTGGGCCTCGACCTTTCTCCCGGCATGTTGCGCCGGGCGGTGCGCCGCGCAACCCGAGGACACGCGGTGCGCGTCGTCCTGCTCCGGGGGAGTGCCTTTTCTCTCCCCTGCAAAAGCCACAGCTTCGACCTGGTGGTGAGCAATTTCATGTTCGACCTCTTGCCCGAGCCGCGCTTCCTGCCCACGCTGCTGGAGTTCAAACGGGTGCTGCGGCGGCCCGGCCGGGTGGTGGTCTCGACCATGTCCTTGGGACCGTCGCGCGGCAATCGATTCTGGGCGTGGCTGGCCCGGCGCTTTCCCGCGCTGCTCACCGGGTGCCGGCCCATTTCCCTGCGGCCCTACCTGGAACAAGCCGGTTTTTCGCACATCGAGAGCTTTGCCATCAGCCAGAACACGTTTCCTTCGGAGGTCATTCGCGCCGCGCTGCCATGAAGATCCTGCTCAAAATCGCCTGGCGCAACATCTGGCGCAACCCGCGGCGCACCTGGGTGCTCATCAGCTCCATCGCGATGGGCATCCTGGGCTATCTGGGCACCACCAGCTTCAGCCGCGGCTTCCTGCGGCAGATGGTGGAGTCCACCATCGACCTGCACGGCGGCCACATCATGGTGTCGGCGAAGGGCTTCCAGCAAAACCCGCAGATCCGGCTGTTCATCCCCAACCCGGAGGAGATCGCGGGGCAACTGGCGCAGATGCCGGGCATCGTGTTTGCCCCGCTGGTCTCGTTTCAGGGGATGATCAGCAGCAGCGAATCCGCGGCCGGGGTCTCCATCAACGGGGTGGACCCGGCGCGGGAGCCGCAGATCACCGTGATCTCACGCTCCATCGTTCAGGGTCACTACCTCGACGGCGACGCGGCCCGGCACGAGATTCTCATCGGTGAAGCCCTGGCGGAAAAGCTGAACGTGCGGGTGGGCGAAAAGGTCGTCCTCATGGTTTCGGACCTGGAAAACAACATCAACTCCGGCGCGTACCGCATCGTGGGGCTGTACCGGACCGTGAGTCCCGATTTCGACAAGGCCTACGTCTACCTGCGGCAACGGGAGGCCCAGGAGCTCGCCGGCTACACTCACCAGGTCACCTCGTTCAGCATTCGCCTGCGCGACGACGCCCGGCTGGAACCCGTCATGGCGCAGCTCAGGGAGCGTTTTCGCGGACAGAAGTTGGAGGTGCTGTCGTGGAAAGACCGCAACCCGCTGCTGGTGCTTTCCATCGAAGCCTACGACAATTCCGTGGTGGTGATCGTGGTGATTTTGTTCATCGCCATCGCGTTCAGCATCGTCAACTCGTTTTTGATGGTGATCTACGAGCGCATCCACGAGTTGGGCATCATGATGGCCAACGGCGTGCCGCCCAGAAGGATTCGCACCATGCTCTATGTGGAGGCCTGGTTCATCACGTTTCTGGGCACGCTGGCCGGCTTGCTGCTTTCCGCCGCGATTTTGGGCTACCTGGGCCACTTCGGCCTGGACCTCACCGCGTTCGCAAAGGGATTGGGCAAGTTCGGCGTGGGCGCCATCGTTTATCCGGACGTCGCCGCGTTCGATGTCATCGTGGGGCTGGGGGTCATCTTCGTGGTGGTGGTGCTGTCGGTGATCTACCCGGCGCTCAAGGCGAGCCGCTTCGAGGTGGTCGACGCCATCCGCTTCGTGTAACGCAGACAGAGGTTGTGCATCACACTTATTCTGGTGGGGAAATGGAAATCGTTCGACTCGAAAAGGTGGTAAAAGTTTACGAGGACCACAACCGCATCCCGGTGACGGCCCTGCACGAAATCGATTTGACCGTGGAAGACGGCGAGTTTACCGCGATCGCCGGGCCGTCCGGTTCGGGCAAGACCACGCTGCTCAATCTCGTCGGCGGGCTGGACCAGCCCACCGCGGGCAAGGTGACCGTCGCGGGCCGGGACCTCACCCGACTCTCCCGCAACCAGTTGGCGGAGTTTCGGCTGCACAACCTGGGATTCATCTTTCAGGCGTACAACCTCATCCCGGTGCTCACCGCGGAGGAAAACGCCGAGTTCATGCTGCTGCTCCAGGGCGTGGACCCAGAGGAGCGCCACCGCCGGGTCAAAGAGGAGTTCGCCGCGCTGGGCATCGAGGAGGCCCTGATGAAGCGGCGCCCCAATCAGCTCAGCGGCGGGCAGCAGCAGCGCGTGGCCGTGGCCCGTGCCCTGGTCTCCAACCCCAAGCTCATCCTCGCGGACGAGCCCACGGCCAATCTCGATTCCAAAACCGGTTCCGTGTTGTTGGACAAGATGAAAGAAATGAACGAGAAGAAAGGCGTGACCTTCATTTTTTCCACCCACGATCCCGTGGTGATGCAACGGGCCCGCCGTCTCGTGCTGCTGCGCGACGGCCGGATCGTCGAGGACCGGGACCAGTGAAGCGCAACCGCGTAAAGGCCGGCCGCGTGCTGGGCGTCCTGTTGCTGCTCACCCTGTGGCCGCCGATTGCGGCCCGGCCGCAGGGCGTGTCGTTTCGCCTGGCGGGCTACGCCAAGAATCTCGGCATTCGGCTGAACTCGGTTCTCACCGACGACGCGTATTTCCTGGACATCACTCGCCTGCGCACCAAAGGACTGCTGGACGTGGGCGGCCTGGTGCACGGGGAGCTCTGGCTGGATAACGAGGTGCTGGCCGGCAGTTTTCTCAGCAGCCCCGACTTTCAGTTGAGCCGTGCGATTCAGCGGCCCACCTTTGCGGATCTGGACTGGACCGTGGAGGAAGGGGATGAGATCCAGGTGCGGCAGGCGCTGTTTCGCGCGTTCGCCACGGTGTACGCGGGCAGCACCGAGTTGACCTTCGGCCGGCAGCGCGTGGCGTGGGGCACGGGCTTTGTGTGGAATCCCACCGACCTGCTCAATCCGTTCAATCCGGTGGCCATCGAGCTGGAGGAGAAGGCGGGCGTGGATGCGGCCTATCTCGCCACGCCGCTGGGCAGCCTCTCGCGGCTGGAGGTGGCGTTTGCGCCCGGCCGCAAGCGGCT
>CAYQOI010000147.1:7341-7948 GCA_964419085.1 uncultured Cytophagia bacterium
ATTTTGCGGGCTACATCGGCGGCGGCGGCGTGCGCGGGGAGGTGGCCTACACCTGGGGCGAGCGGCGTTTTCTGCGCGCGGTGCTCAACGGGGACTACAACTTCCCCGGCGATTTCTATGTCTTCGTGGAATTTTATCTCAACGGCCAGGGCGCGACGGACCGGGCCGACTACGATCTCAGCGAGTTGTTCAACGGCCGGACGTTCAACCTGGCGCGCTACTACCTGGCCGGCTCGCTCTCCAAGAAGGTGACGCCTCTGCTGCAAGTGAGCCTGTACAACATCTGGAATCTGGTGGACCGCAGCAGCCTGGTGGGACCGTCGGTGAGCTATTCCCTGGCCACCAATCTCGAGGTCACCGCCAGCGCCTATCTCTTCCTGGGCGCAGGCGACAGCGAGTACGGCCAATTGGGCAGCAGCGTGTTCGGCTTTGTGCAGTTCTACTTTTAGCCGCGCGGTTGCCGGGGCCGTTTCGCAAGATTCTGCTTGACTTCTTGGCCGCGAATTCCTTTATTTTAGATTGTAAGCCGAATCAGATTCAAGTCTCCCACCGGAATTTTCCGTAAGCCCCAACGCTTTTGCAGCGGAGCAGGAAAGATGCAGAAGCC
>CAYQOI010000148.1:0-7926 GCA_964419085.1 uncultured Cytophagia bacterium
TGGTGAACAACGAGCTTCGTTTTCCGTTTCTGGACCGCTTCCTGCTGGGCTTTCCGTTCGGCGGCCTGGGATTCAACGCGATTCGGGGTGCCCTCTTCGTCGACATGGGTCAGGCGTGGGACCGGGATTACGAATTCAACGAGGTGTTGGGGAGCCTTGGCATCGGCTGGCGCCTCCGACTGGGTGGCTTCCTGGTGCTGCGCTACGAAATCGGTAAGCGGTTCCAATTGCGCAACCTCGACAGCCCAAACGTGCATTTTGACAGCGGGATCAAGAAGGCGTTTTGGTTTGGCTTTGATTTCTAAGCGCGGCGTTTCTCGAAACGGTCGGCGGCTGTGGCGCGCGGCCCGCTTCCTTCCCACGCTCTTCGCTTTGCTCATGCTTTCCTGGGCCTGTCGCCACAAAAGCCTCGGGCTTCGGCAGGAAGGGAGTCCCGGGGAGCCCAATTGGAGCATATACGGCGGTGAACCCCGGCGAATCAACTATCGGGAAAGCACGGTTTCTCCTCCTTTCAAGCATCTCTGGACCTTCAAAGCGACCTCTGCCATCGGCCCGACTCTCGTTGCGGTGGACGGGCTGGTCTGCTTCGCGACCCTCGATGGGAGGTTGAATGTCTTGAACATCGCCACGGGCGAGAAGGTCATGAAGGTCAAAAGTGAGGATGGCTACGCGGCCACCTGCGCCTATTACGGCGGAAGCCTCATCGTGGCCTCCCGCTACGGCGAGAAGACGCTCGGTCGCTACGATCTGGAATCCCGCAAATACATTTGGAAAATCGATGCCGGTGACATCGAAAGCGAGCCGCTGGTGACCGACGGCAGCATCTACGTTTCTGCGCTGTACAACCACGTGGACAAGTACGATTTTGAGACCGGACGGAAGCGTTGGTCCTTCAAGGCAGACGATCAATTGCGTTCCTCGCCTGCGCTCAGCAACGGGACCGTGGTGGTGGGGTGTGACAACGGCATGGTGTACGCCCTGGACTCCGCCGAAGGTTTGTTGAATTGGAATTTTGAAACCGGTGCGAGTGTTTTCGCCACGCCCATCATCTGGAGAGACCGGGTGTATGTTGGGTCGGCCGACAGCGTTTTCTATGCTTTGAACATCCACACCGGCGCGTTGGTCTGGCGGTTCTACGCCGGCCGTCCCCTCTATCAAACCGCCGCCACCAACGGGGAGGTGGTGTTGTTTGGTGCCAGCGATGGCACCTTTTATTGCCTCGACGCTCTGGATGGGAGCGAGCGCTGGCGGTTTCACGCAGAAAGCGTCATCAGCACCGCGCCGCTCATTTCCGGGGAGCTGGTTTATTTCGGCTCGTTGGACAAGCACTACTACTGCCTTCGTCTCGAAGGCGGGGAAGAGGTCTGGAAGTTTGAAACCAAAGGCCGCGTGCGCACTTCGCCGGTGGTGTGGGGGAAGTATCTGCTTGGTGCGTCCGAGGATCGCTTCGTCTACGCCTTCGCTCACTCCGATAGCCTGAGTACTTTTTGATCGAAAGCCCGATGCATTCCATCTCGTTTCGTTTTTTAGCCGCAACGGTTCTCCTTTGCTTTGTGTTGTCACTCTGTTTTTCGCATCGTGGCATTGCGGCTCCGCAGCACCCGATTTCGGGGGAGAAGGAGGGTTACTTGAGAATTCAAACCTCGCACGAGAACCTGCGCGTGTTTGTGGATGGCAGGGCCATGGGCGTCACCCCGCTGGGGGTGCTGAAACTACCGACCGGTGAGCACCAACTGCTTTTGCCGCATCCGAATCGGGTGAATTGGCTGGACCGGGATTGGGTGGCAAATGTGATGATCCCGGAGGGGGACACCCTGGTGGTTGAGGTGGTCTTTGAAAACAGCTTCAAGATCGATTCTCAGCCCTTTGGTGCGGCGCTTTTTTTGAACGAGAAGCAGATCGGCACGACACCGTATTTCTTGAAGCTGAGAGAAACCGATGCGGCCAGCGTGCGGTTGCACAAAGCCGGATTCGTGGATACGACGCTCTACATCCAGGGCGCCGGTCCACGGCATTTTGAGGTCACCCTGAGGCCGGTGGAGCCGTCTCTGCAGTTTCAGACGCGCCGCGCGCAGACGGAACGCAGGCGGTCGAAATTCAAAAAGATCATGTATTCGACCCTCGGTCTTGCCGTGGCCTCCGGTGCGCTGGCGCTCTATTTTCGCAAAAAAGGAAATGACAGCTACGACCGCTATCTCTCCACCGGGGATCCGCAGCGGTTCAACAGGTTTCTCGACGATGCAAAGCGCTACGACCGCTATGCTGCGATTTCCTTTGGCATGTTTCAGGCAAGCTTTGCCGTGTCGTTCTATCTTTTTATCAAAGAAGTCAATCGATAGTCTCCCGAGTCTTAGAGACTCACGGCCTTGGATGCAAGGGTCTGGCTGAATCCGGTTGCGTCCAAGGATGAGATTTCTTATATTACCGCCGTTAAAATTCACCTGTTTGGGAGCTCTGCATTAGGGATGAAAGCAACCGTGTTTTTCCTGCTGATCTGGCAGCTCTTGGCGCTACCACTGGCCGCGCAAGATCACCCGTATGATTGGGACGGAAGGGTCTGGTACGAGATTCTTCCCGAACGTTTTCGCAACTACAACCCCAGCAACGATCCTGTCAAAGGCCAGGTCGTGGATGATGAGGTCGAAGACTGGCAAGTCCATCCATGGGCGTCGGACTGGTACAAGCTTCAGATCTGGGAGCAGGGTCGCGATCTGGACTTCTACCAGCTCATCGAGCAGCGGCGCTACGGCGGCGACCTGCTGGGCGTCATCGAAAAGCTCCCTTATCTGCAGGCGCTGGGCGTCGAGGTGATCCTGTTGACCCCGATTTTCGAATCGCCTTCCATCACCAAGTTCGACGCGGCCACGTTTCATCACGCGGACAACAACTTCGGGACCGACCCGAAAGGCGATCTCGAAAAAATCAAGAGCGAAAACGACGATACAACCAAATGGTCCGTGGCCACTTCCGACCAGGCATTTTGGGATTTGCTCAGTGAGGCGCAGGATGCCGACATGCGAGTGGTGATGGACGTGGTTTTCAACTACTGCAGCAAAGAGTTCTGGGCCTTCCGCGATCTGGAAGAAAAACAGCAAGACTCGCGGTACAAAGATTGGTTCGTGGTGTACCAGTGGGACGACCCGCTTACCCCGGACTCGTCCGAATTCGAGTACAAGTGCTGGCACGGTAACAGAGCGTTTCCCGAATTCAAGCAAGACGAAAACGGGCTCGACGAAGGGCTCAAGAAATACATTTTTGACGCGACGCGGCGCTGGTTGGATCCCGACGGCGACGGCGACCCGGTCGATGGCGTCGCGGGCTTCAGGGTGAGGCATGTCACCGCGTTGCCGGCCTCTTTTTGGGAAGCGTGGACGCAGATGGTGCGAGATGTCAATCCCAATGCTCTGCTGGTGGGAGACGTCAGCGACTCTTCCACGGAATGGCTCGGGGAAAAGCGATTCGATTCGGTGACCGACTACGGCTGGCGGGAGTTGGTGATCGATTTTTTCATAAAAGATGCGCCGGACAGACTGCGGGTGAGCGAATTTGATGCCAGGTTGCGCCAACTGCGAGAGCGGTACGGAGCGGAGCACGAGCTGCGCGTGCTGAATCTGCTGGGTGGAGTGGAGATGCCCAGAATCGCCAGTTTGCTGCGCAACCGGCAGGTGCTTTCCGATGGCACAGATGGCGTGGCGCGGGAGCAGTTCGACCCCCGGCCACCGTCGGACTCGCTGAAAGCCAATCTCCGTGCGCTGGCTCTGTTTCAGCTCACCTACCCTGGCTCACCCATGATTTTCTATGGCGATGAGGCGGGCATGTGGGGCGGGCCGTACCCGGACAACGTGAAACCCATGTTGTGGCCGGAGTTCGTGTACGATTACGAAACCTACGCGACCATCCGGCCGGACTTGCGCGACGAGGTGGCTGTTCGCTTTGACCGCAAATTGTTTCACGCTTACCGTTCGGTAAACAAGGTCAGGCATAACTACCCGGCGCTGCGTAAGGGGAGCTTTGTCCCGCGTCTCATCGATGATCAGCGGGACGTTTACGTCTTTTCTCGCATTTTCGAAAAGAACGAAATGGTCGTCTTTCTCAACAATAGCGATGAGAAGCAGGATGTCGGTTACGATGTGCAAAAAAAGGACGGGGCGAAAGTGAAGGATGTGTTGAACGACCGCAACTTCATCGTGAAAAACGGCCACATTACCGTGCCGCTACAGAAGAAATGGGGAGCGATCCTGGTGAAATCGAAATGATCAGATTAGAGGGATTGAGCAAACGCTTTGGTGAGAAGGTCGCGGTTTCGGACCTCAATCTGACGGTGAGCAAGGGCGAGATTCTGGGTTTTCTGGGTCCCAACGGCGCGGGAAAAACCACCACGGTCAAGATGCTCACCGGCATGCTGCTGCCCACATCGGGTTCAGCAAAGGTCGCGGGCTTCGATGTGGTCGCGGAGCCGCTGGAAGTCAAGAAGCGCATCGGCTATGTGCCGGAATCCGGTGCGCTGTTCGAGTCTCTCACCGCGTGGGATTATCTGGAGCTGATTTCCGAGCTCCACCACCTGGAGCGCAAAACCGCGCACCGCCGCATCGAGGAGTTCCTGACTATCTTCGATTTGCTGGAGGTGCGGGACCAGATGCTGAGCCAGTACTCCAAGGGCATGAAGCAAAAGGTGCTGTTTTCCGCTGCCCTGCTGCACAACCCGCAGGTGCTGTTTTTGGACGAGCCGCTGAGCGGCCTCGATGCCAACGCCGCGCTGGTGATCAAAGATTTGCTGCGCAAATTCGCGGAGCAGGGCAAAACCGTGATGTTTTGTTCGCACATCCTGGAAGTGGTGGAACGCGTCTGCACCCGAATCGTGATCATCCATCGCGGCAAGATCGTTGCGGATGGTCTCACCGCCGACATCCTCAGCCAGACATCCCAGGCGACGCTGGAGAAGGCGTTTGGCAAGCTGACCGACTCGCCGGACAGCGAGCTGTCGGCGCACGAGTTTCTGCGCGCGCTCGAATCGGTCGATGATTAGAGGCGTCCTGGAAAAACTCGGCGTCGACTATCGGCAGTGGCGAGCCCTGGTCAAGATGTTGATCCGGCGGGACTTCCGGGAGTCATCCATGCCCGGGGCCTTGCGTCACGGGCGCACCGGCCGCCGATCGTTTTTCACCCTCATCTTTTTTTATTTGCTCACCGGCACGCTCTTTGTCCCTATCGTTCTGACGAATCGCAACATCTTCATGTCAGCGACTCTCCTCATCAGCTACACCATGTTCATGCTGGCGAGTCTCGTGCTGGTGGAGTACCACACGGTGGTGGTTTCCGCGGATGATTACACGGTTTTGGGCTACCGGCCCATTTCCTCCCGCACGTTTTTTGTGGTCAAGCTCACCAATCTCTGCTTCTACGTCTTGACATTTTCGACGGTTCTGGCCTTTCCCGCCCTGGTTGCGTTCTTTTTTGTCCCCGGTTTTACGCCGCTGTTGGGATTGACATCGTTGGCGGTGCTGCTGATGGCCAACTTCACCGCCGCGCTTCTGATGGTCGATTTTTACGCCGGACTTTTGAAGAGAATCAGCATGCAGCGCTTGAAGAACGCCCTGGCCTTTTTCCAGGTGGGGCTGGCGTTCGTGATCTACAGCAGCTTTTTTGTGCTCCCGAAATTGATGGAGCCCTCGTTTCTCAGACACTTGAACCTGCACAGCGCGCCCTGGCTGGGTCTTCTGCCGCCCACCTGGTTTGCCAGTTTTGTGAGGATCTTGCACGGAGATGCCGGCGGACTGGAATGGGTGCTGGCGATGCTTTCCCTCGTTCTGGTCGCGGTCTCCGCTTACTTCGCGTTTTCAAAGCTGTCGCTGGATTACGCCCAAGATCTGGTGGCGCTCACCGAGCAGGGAGAAAAGACGCGAGCTCCCCGGCGCAAGCTGGTCGCGCCGTTCCTGCTTTTCGCGCACGCCCACGAGGAACGCGTCGTGGCCAAACTGATCCGCAACCAGTTTCTCCATGACAACAAGTTCAAGATGGCGGTGCTGGGCATCCTTCCGCTGACGGTGTTTTACCTGTTCATCGGCATCGAGAGCGGGCCTCTTCCCGATCCCTTCGTGACCGCAGAGTTCGCCATGAGTCGTTCGGGGCTG
Organism: uncultured Cytophagia bacterium; assembly: GCA_964419085.1. Lineage (GTDB taxonomy): Bacteria > Zhuqueibacterota > Zhuqueibacteria > Oceanimicrobiales > Oceanimicrobiaceae > CAYQOI01. Next base: position 6,132 of record CAYQOI010000148.1, read on the forward strand.
CTCTATCTGCTGATTTTCCTTTTCCCGATGATGCTGCGCACCTACGTCACCCAGAGCGACGCGTACGAAGCGTCGTGGATTCTGTACACGACGCCAACGGACATCCGGCGTCTGGTGCTGGCCGAAAAGAATTTCCTCATGATCTATTTTGTGCTGCCGTTCTTGTTTATTCTCGGCTGTGTTTTCTTTTACTACTTTCGCGACCTGCTGCACGCGTTGCTTCACATTCTGGCCATGGGGCTGCTGAGTCATCTCTTCTTGCAGTTTGCCTTTTTGTACGCGCCCGATTTGCCTTTCTCCCGGCCCAACGTCCGGGGGAGCCGCTCTCGCAATCTTGCTCTGTTTCTTGTCCTGGTTCCCTTCCTGCTCTATTTCGTTCTTCCTCTCGTTTTCAGATACGTTTACACGCACACCACCAGTTACCTGACCTTTGTGGCGACCATCCTCGTGGTTTCCGTGGTGCTGGAGAGCCTCATCAAAGTGCGGGTGAGTGTCCACATGCGGAAATTCGAATTTCCCGGCTGACGAAAGATGCGCGATTGGCTGCGGTCGTCTGTGCTGAAGGGCGCCGTGTTTGTGCTGTTGCTCCTGGGCCTCTTTATCTTCGATGACATTCTCGTCCTTTTGCTGTTTGAAAACTTGACCGGCTGGATGCTTTCCAAAGTGATCGTCGCGCTTGTGGGAAGCGTCATTTTTCTGCTGAATCTGGGACTCGCGCTCGCGGTTTATCGGATCATGAAGAAGCGCCCCGCGACCGGCGAGGCGGGAATGGTGGGGAAAGAAGGCGTGGTGTTGAAGCGGACAGGGGAGGGGCTAAGGGTGCGGGTCCAGGGGGAAATCTGGCGAGCCACCAGTGAAGCTCGCCTGGCCGTGGGGACGCGCGTAGTTGTGACCGGTGTCGACGGCTTGACCCTGCACGTCGCGCCCGCGGCAGCGCGGGGTAAGGGCCGCATGGAACGCAAAGAGGGCGCCACCTGATCTGTTTCAGATTCTGACATCTGTCTCAAGATAGGGCAAAACATCGCTGTCGGGTGTCGTAGGGTCTTTCCTTTTGCTTGATGGGCCGCAGAAACGGGTCTGCCGGACTTTCTTTCCCTGAGATGGCGGCGGCGGGTTTGGCTGATCCGTGCTCGCCTCTGGTGTACCGTTCTCGGGCACGGCTTGTGGCACCGAATTTGCACTTTTGCTGTTGTTCCAAAAACACAGCGATTCTTTCCGCCCGAGATTTAGCTTTACAAATCTACCTGCGAAGGCGAGGTCTTCATGAGAAGGGTTGTCTCAGTTGCTCTGCTTCTGGCCTTCCTGGGCACAATTCTTTTGCCCGATGTGCTTCGGGCACAAGGCCGGGAAAAATACTCTCTCGCCGTGCTGAACCTGACGTCCGACAGCGCCACGATTTCCCGCTCCGATGCACGGGTGATTACCGGGAGGTTCACCGATGAGATCGCTCGGGCCGGGATCTTTTTCACCATGTCGCAGACCAACATGGAGCGGGGGCTTTTCACCAAAAACATCGATCCGTCGCGCTGTTCGTCGCTGGAGTGCGGCTTGCGTGCGGGCCATGCACTCGGGGTCCAGTTGGTGGTCGTGGGGACCATCGAGCAAAATGGCTCGGTTTACACGCTGGATGTCAAAATGGTGCACGTGGCCAGCGGTACCATCGTAAAGAGCTACCGCGACGAGATCACGGGCACGTTGGCCGACCTGTACGGCGGTCTGCCCGCGTTTGCCGCGCGTTTTCTCGGCAAAGCCGGCGCGGCCAGCGTCAAAACGGAAAAAGCGGTGACGCCCGAAG
>CAYQOI010000149.1:0-7862 GCA_964419085.1 uncultured Cytophagia bacterium
CCAGAACACTGCGGATTTGACTCACCATGGGTTGTGCCGGGAAGACCTGGTCCCCGGGCCATGAATCTTGCAACGCTGAAGGCAAGGCCCCGATGGACGCCAGGTAGCCTAAATCGAAGGCGGAAGAATCGGAGATGACCATATCGTCAGCGCCGCGTACCCACAGAATGGGAACTTTGTTGGGAATGTCGGCCAGGGAACTCAGGTCCACATACTTGGGAGAAATGGCATTGAGCACGCCTTTTGTGCCGGGTCCGATAAAGGGCCAATTGGTGCTGGCGACGAAATCCCCGGGATAGTTGTCGTCTCCCACTGCGCTTTTCAGAAGTCCTTCGAGGAGTTCTTTTTCGTTCGGTGCGATAAAAGGCGGTTTGAAGAAAAAGTTACGCATGACGTTCAAGGGGGAAAGAGGACTATCGGTGGTGGTGTCTCCTGCGGCGAGGCGCTGTACAAACTCCGGGTTTGCCGTGGCGCCACCACTGCCGGCAAAGTCGTCGAAGTCTGGCGTCCCTGTCACGTCTTTGGTGCCCCCAAAGCCAAAGGGGGAGACCGGGTCCACCAGCATCAAAGAAGCAAGGGTCTCCGAATGGTCCACCGCGTACTGCATTACGATGATGCCTCCCAAAGACCAGCCCGCCATGTGCACCTTCTTGCCGTTGTCAAGGAACCCTTGCTCGGAAAGAAAGCTGAAGACATCGTCCGACCAGTCCTTTACCCCGCGTGTAGCATCCACGGGTTTGGTTTCGGAATCACCGAAGCCGCGCAGGTCGATGGCGATGGTATGCAACGTCGCGGGCATGCGTTCCATGATTGCGGTCCAATAAACCGAGGAGGTGACGTTACCGTGAATCAAGAGCACCACGTCCCCTTGTGGGTCACCCGTCTCCCGAAAATGTGTCCGCAAGCGGCTGGACTGAAAGTCTCCTTCGGTGATCTGTGCGCTCGCGGCGGTGACGAATAAGACCAAAATTGCGCGGGTAAGAATTCTGACTTTAGCCATTTTTTTCATTTTTCTCCTCCACGTCTTGAAATTTGTGAGAGAGAGGTTGCCTCTTCGCGGCCGCGTCCTAACCCGCACCCCACTTCACGCACGCGGCGCCCCACACGTAGCCGATTCCCGCGGCCACCATGATCATCAGGTCTCCGTCCTTGAGCTTGCCCTGTCTTTCTCCCTCGATGATCGAGATGATGCTGTCCTGCTCGCCGATGTGGCCGAATTCCGAAAGGTAGACCGACTGCTGTTCGGTGAGACCGAGATGCCTGAGCATTTCCCGGTGCGCGGAAGGTTTGACCAGGATCATGTTGAGGTAACCGATGTCGCTGCGGGAGTAAGGGGTGCCGTCGGCTTTGGTGCCGCTTTTTTGCAACGCCTGGTCGATGCAGTACAGCCAGTTTTTCATGGAAACCCGGTTGAGACGCTCCTTCATCGCCTCCGGTTCCAGCAGGTCAAAGAAAAAGCGCCCGTCCGCCACCGCCCTGTCGGTGGGGTGTTCGATGGTGCCGCTGGCCGGGACGAGCACATGCTTGCTCATGGAGCCGTCCACCATCAGGTGACTGCCCAGGATGTGGTTGCGCGGCCAGTTTTTGCGCAGCAGCAGCGCGGCCGCACCGGCACCGATGTTGAACATGAAGGTTGTGCGCGGATTTTTCAGGTTGATGAAATCGCCCACGCGATACCCGCCCGCGATGAGCACCGTGGAGATGTCCGGATTCGCCAGCATCATGTCTTTGGCCAGCTTGATGGCTGCGATGGTGGTGCAACAGCGCATGTGGACATCCATGGCCCAGGCACGGTGCGCACCGATCTCATGGGCCAGATGGATGCCGGCAGTCCACAGCGCGTATTCTTTCCACTCCTCGGTGGTGCAGAGAACGACATCGATTTCTTCCGGGGTCACCTCGGTTCTTGCCAGACAATCGCGGGCGGCCCGGATGGCCATTTCGTTGGGTTGGTCCTCGGAGCCTGCCACGTATTTTCTGTTGATGCCCAACTTTTCACGAACCACCCACTCGGGCAAGCCGCTTGCCTGCGCGATCTGTTCCGCGGTCAGGTACTCCTTCGGCAGGTACAGGCCTGCGCCGACGATGCCCACCGTGTCGCCTTGTGTTTTCATCGGTTGGTTTTCGATGCGGTGACAGAATAAGAACGCGACGGCCCGGGTCGCGTTCCCGGGCCATCGCCAGACTCCCTTAAAACAGCGTGTACTTCAGCTCCGCGGAAAAGAGCCGCCCGATGGCGGGGGAGGCCACAAACTCCCGCACTTCCGCGTCAAAGACGTTGATGAGCTGGGCCGAAACGGCCACGCCGTTGGTCAACCGGTAGCCGACGCTGACGTCGACGTTGACAAAGCCGCCCAGCGGACCCTCGTTGAAATCGCGGCCCACACGGCGGCCCTCGATCACCGGATCGCCGTTGTAGATCAAATCGGGATTGGTCTTGGCCGCGACATTGATTCCGGAAAAGAAATCGTATTCATCAACCCACCGGATGCCCAGCGTTCCAAACCATCTGTCTTTGTTCGCGTCGAAGGCCACATTGAGTTTGTGCTTGGGCGCGTTGATGGGCAGGTCGTTTTGGTCCACCTTGCCGTTGCGGTTGCCGTCGTTTTTGGGGTCGTTCTTGTCGAGATTGAAGTCGAAGTAGGAGTAGTTGAGCCTGATGTCGAGGTTGCGGCTGGCGAAGTAGGTGAGTCCGAGGTCGAAACCGAACGTGTTCACATCCCCAAAATTGAGGTAAGTGAGCAAGAACGCGGCACCGGTCGCAGGCGTACCCGGCACGATCTCGCTGATGAGCTGGTTGCCGCGATGGGTGACAAAATTGCCGTTGGCCGGGTCCGCGATGTTGATGAGCGGGCTGATGAAATCCTTGTGAAAGTTGTAGTACGCGTTGCTGTCGATGTAGAGCTTGTCGGAGACGATGCCTTTGTAGCCGAATTCGATGGTCTGGATTTTCTCCACATCGAGCTTGGGGATTTTGGTGCCGTCGGTCAGCGTAAATCCCTCGCCATTTCCGAGCAAAAGGCCGCCGAAGATGTTCGCACTGAGATTCAGGATCGTGGGTGCGGCGATGCCTTTTCCGTAGGTGAGACGCCAGGTGCCGCTCCCTCTGGTGTAGAGCAAGCCGGCCTTGGGAACGAAGTTGAATCCGTACAGGTCGTGGTCATCCCCGCGTGCGGCAACGACGGCCTTGAACCCGGTTTCTCCGAAGGGCTTTTCCACCTGCGCGTAGACGCCCACCTGATCCAGCTCGATGGCCCCGGCCTGGTCCAGCAGGAACGTGCCCTTGCTGTTGGCGATGTCCCGCTGCCACTGGAAGCCGCCGGTGACATGAAAGCCCGCCCAGGTGTTGTTGTACTGGGCTTCCGCGTTCCAGCGCCGTGAGTGGTCGCGGAAATTCGCCTCCCGGTTGAGCGCGATGCCCTGGTCCGGGGAGCTCCCGAACCACGCCTCGTGCAACGACCGGCGCTCCGCTTCTTCCTCCGGAAATCCCGCCGCGATGAAGGTCAGGTAGTTCTGGGTGCGCTGGTTCAACGCGTAGGTGTCATCGGTGATGCTCCAGGTGTGGTAGACTTGCCCGAAGAAGTGCGGAGAGACGTAGCGGGCTTGCAGGAAGAAAATGCGCCAGTCTTTGATCTGGTTGCGCCCCGCGTTGGTCACTCCGAGGTTGTTGCTGTTGCTGCCGCCGGAGGTGATGATGAAATCGGACGTGGGATTGGGACTGAAGTAGAAAGAGGCTTCTCCTCGCACCGAATCGAAATCCCGGTCCAGACCGAATTCCTTGAAAGCCACGCCCCCGACATAGACCGAATCCACGTAGTTGAATTCCTGGCCGCGGTCAAATTCGAAGCTGGCTTTGTAACGGAAAGTTTCATTGACAACCTTGGCATGTCGGAACCGTCCGCTGAAGGTGTTGTGGTTACCGCCTCCGGCCACGAAGGTCGTGCCCTCGGAGGTGCGGGGATCCTTGGTGATGGTGTTGATCAGACCGTTGTGCGCGTTGGGCCCGTACAGCGCCGCATTGGGTCCGAGAATTACCTCGATGCGGTCGATGTCTTCTTTCACAGTGGTGGAGAGCGCGCCCAACGGCAGACTCGTGGCCACAAGGGTGGAGAGACGGTTGTCGTTCATCTGCAGGTTCTTGGCGTTAAATGCGCTGTTGAACCCGCGGATATTCATGCCTGTTCCCAGCACGCCGGTTCGGATGTAATCCACGCCTTTCTGGTAGGCCAGCAGTTCGCCGATGTTCGCCGAGGGGTGCTCGTCGATGTTCCTGGCGGTGATCAGATCGATGGTGGCAGGTGCTTCGGTGATCTTCTCCGCGCTTTTAGACGCGGTGACAACCACCTGTTCGCTGATCAGTTCAGTTCTGTTCAGCGCCACATCGAGCGTCATGACCGCGGAATCTTCGAAGGTGACCTCCTTTTCATATCGGGCGTAGCCGACATAGGAGACCACCAGGGTGTAGGAACCCGCCGGCAGTTTCTGAATGGTGTAGTTCCCGTCGACGTCCGTTGAGGAACCGTACCGGGTGCCTTTCAAAAAGACGTTTGCCCCCGCTAAAGGTTTGCCCGTTTCCTGGTCCGTGACCTTGCCTTTGATGGCGCCGCCATCGGCAAGAAGCAGTGCAGGGACCAGGAAGGCGATGAGCATGAGAGAAACGAATCTGAGACGCATGGTGACCTCCCTCGATTTGGTTTGGTTTAACATTCTATTTGTCTTGACACGCGATGTTCTGGTGAAACCGCGTTCGCCGCAGAGAATCGGTTGCCGGTGAAGCGTGGCCGGCGGACTGCGCCCGTTTGACTTCCACCTGCGAAAGCCCATGTGGGCCGGTCCGGTTTTGTTAGGCGATGGGTTCGAGTTCATCGATGGATTTCAGAAGCTCGGTTTTGAGAATTTTTCCCGCGCCCGAAACAGGCAAAGACTCTCGAAAGACAAAGAATCTCGGCACCTTGTATTTGGCCAGGTGGCGCTTCACGTGAGCCTGAAGCGCTTGCGCCGAAGCCTGTTTTCCTTTGCGGAGGACCACAAACGCGCAGCCCACCTGACCCCATTTCTCATCTTCCACTCCAACCACCGCGCACATCTGCACGGCGGGGTGCCGGTAGAGCACGGCTTCCACCTCTGCCGGATAGACGTTCTCCCCGCCGCTGATGAACATGTCCTTCAGGCGGTCCACGATAAAAAAGTAACCCTCTTCATCAACGTAAGCGAGGTCGCCGGTGTGAAAGTAGTTCTGCTCGTCGAAGGCCGCGCGGGTCGCTTCCGGGTTTTGAAAATAGCCGGTGGTCGCGGTGGGACCCCGCAGCACGAGTTCGCCCACCTCATTCGGAGGAAGCGGTGTGTTGTCCTCCGGGTGCACCACGCGCGCGTCGACGAAGAAATTGGGCTTGCCGATGGAGCCGGCCTTGCGTTCCGCATCGGCCGCGGAGAGTGAAAACACATCCGGCCCGAATTCGGTCATGCCGAACCCCTGGCGAAAAACCACGCCTTTCTCTTTCTGGTACTTGCGGACCAGGGTGACGGGCAGGGGGGCGCCACCGCTGAGGCAGTAGCGCAGCGTGCCCAGGTCCGCCTCCTCCCAATTCGGTGCTTCCGCCAGCAACTGAAAGGTCGTGGGCACGCCGGCAAAAATCGTCACCTTTTCCGCTTCGATGAGGCTCAACACGGCCGGCGCATCGAACTTTTGCACCTGCACCACGGTGCCTCCCAAAAGCAGCAGCGGCACAGAGAAGGCGAAGAGCCCGCCGGCGTGGAACAGCGGAAAGATGTTGAGATACGTATCCGTGCCCAGCACATCGGCCAGCAGCGCGTTGAAGGTGTTCCAGACGATCTGGCGATGGCTGATCTGCGCAGCCTTGGCTTTGCCGGTGGTGCCCCCGGTGAACAGCAGGCACGCGGTGTCGGTCTCCGTGAGATCTTCGCAGGTCACCGGCTTCCCGGTTGCGGCAGCGAGGTCTTCCGGCAGGCTTCCTTCCTCTGTCGCAGGCCAGGGAACAGAGCGCGGCATGTCGATTCGCCGGGTCAGTTCCGGCAAGATCTCGGTGTTGGGTTGTTCCAGGTCGTGAAAAAGAAGCCTGGGCGAGGTGAGGCGAAGCTGGTCGGCCAGTTCCTCGGGATGCAGCCGCCAATTGTAAGGCACAAAGATGGCGCCGATTTTACAGCAGGCAAAGAAGAGGTCGTAAAAGTGCACGCCATCGAGCGCCAACATGCCCACCCGGTCGCCTTTCTCGATCCCCTGGCCGCGCAACCAATCCGCGAGCCGGTTCGCCCGCTCGTCGAGCTGCCGGTAGGTGAAACAGACTCGCCGGTCGTGATGCCATTGGATCACCGCGGTCTTGTCCGGCGTGTAGACACAGCGACGAGCGAGATAATCGCCGACGTACATGGCCTCTTTCCTCTGCTCTATCCCGCGTTTCCCGCGACCTGCGCGGCAGCGCTGGTGTTTTCCAGAAATGCCAGAATGGCGTGATTGACCGCCGCGGCTTGCTCAAAGAAAAACAGATGCTTCCCTTTCAGAGTGAGCAGTTGTGCCCCCGGAATGCGGTCTTTCAACGCGATGATGTCTTCGGCGGGAACCACCAGGTCCTCTTCGCCCGCCAGAACCAGAGTCGGCGCGCTGATCCGGCCGGCGAGGTCTCGGCCGTCGAACGCGTTTCCTGCCAAAAGTTGCCGATAGTACGCGTATTCCGGTTGCGGGTATTTGATCCGCCAGTCGGTAATCTGCTCCAGCTCTTCCGGATGTTCGAGAATGAATCGCCGGGTGAAGTTCAGGTCGTAAGCATCTTCCAGCCGCTCTCGCCGGCTCCTTCCCCTGGGTTTGATCAGCCGACACAAGATCTCGCCGCTGGGCCCGATCTGGGTTTGGCCGCCCATGGTGGTGGCCGCCAGGATCAGTTTGTGAACGCGCTCCGGCCAGGTGGCCGCGAGATACTGCGCCACCAGCCCGCCCATGGAAACGCCCAGCACGTGCGTCCTGGCGATGTCGAAGTGGTCCAGGAGTTTGAGCAAGTCCAGCGCAAACAGCTCGATGGAATACGGCTGGTCGGGCTTGTCCGAGCGCCCGCTGCCGCGCAGCTCCGGCATGATCAGTTCGAAGCTTGCGGAAAGGGCGGCGACGCTTTTGGACCAGAGCCAATTTCCCGCCCCAAGGCCGGGAATCAGCAAGAGCGGTTCACCGTGACCCTTTCGCTCCACAAAGAGATGGATGCCGTTGACTTCGACCAGATTTTCCACGTCGTTCTCCATTTTCTTCGAGATGTTCTGCGAGGCGAGCGATGGGCGCGTTCTAAATCACCAGTCCGCCATCCACAGACAGCACCGCGCCCGTGATGAACTTTGCTTCGTCCGAAGCCAGGAAGAGATAGGCATTGGCCACGTCTTCCGGTTCTCCGAGCTGTCCCAGGGCGGCTTTTTCCTGCATCATGGCGAGCACTTTTTCGGGCATGGACTTGACGATGTCCGTTTGGATGAATCCCGGGGCCACCGCGTTGACGCGGATTCCTTTGCGACCCAGCTCCCGCGCCCACGTTTTCGTCATGCCGATGACGCCGGCCTTGGTGGCCACGTAGTTGGTCTGACCGAAATTGCCGTACAGCGCGACCACGGAGCTGGCGTTGAGAATTACGCCGCCGTTCTCCTGTTTCTCCATCACCCTGGCGACGGCCTGGGCGCAGAGAAACACGCCTTTGAGGTTCACGTCCAGCACGCGCTGCCACTGCTCCAGATCCATTTTCACCAATCTCGCGTCGTCTACGATGCCCGCATTGTTGACGAGGATGTCGAGCTTCCCGAAGGCAGCGAGGGTCTCCTGGACCATCTGCGTTACCTGGTGGGCGTCGGTGACGTTTACGCGACAAAAG
>CAYQOI010000150.1:0-7835 GCA_964419085.1 uncultured Cytophagia bacterium
CTGTCTGCGGTCACCGGTTCGCCCATGCCTGGCAACTACGCCGAGCTCTTGAGTCGAGAACAGATGGATGACCTTTTGGCTTACCTGCTGACCCTCAAGGCCGGTGGTCCCGCGCTGTAAGGCTTTACCCCACGAACAGCTTTACCGCAAAAATCGCCACGGCGAGCAGCACAACCCAGCGAATGAAGGCGTGCCCTTTGGTCACCGCGACGCGTGTGCCCAGCCAGGCGCCGGTGGCGTTGCCCACCGCCAGCACGGCTCCCAGCAGATAATCCACCTGTCCCCTGGCCACAAAGATGGCCAACGCGAAGGGCGTGAAGAGCAGAATGACCAGCACTTTCAGCGCGTTGGTCTTCACCAGGTCGTAGCCGGCAAAGGTGAGCACCGCCATGATCAGAAAGCCGATGCCCCCCTGAATGAAGCCACCGTAAATCCCCACGCCCAGAAAGGCCAGGGCCAGTCCCACCACCTGCGCTGTCCCCGGTCTCCCGGAGATTTCGCGGGGCTCCGGCTTCTTGAAGAACATCAGACTGACCACCGGCACCATGATGAGCGCCAGAATGCGTTTGAACAGCAATGCGTCGATTTCCACCGCGATCCAGGCGCCCAGCAGTGACCCCAGGATCGCGGGGACAGCCGTCAGGAGTCTCACACCCTTTGGAATGACGTCGAAACGGTGAAAACGGAAGGTCGCCAGAATGTTCTGCACGAGGATGGCGATGCGATTGGTGCCGTTGGCCGTTCCCGGTGGCAGGCCGAGAAAAATGAGAAAAGGCAACGTGAGCAGCGAGCCGCCCCCTGCCATGATGTTGAGAAACCCGGCGAACACCCCGAGGAGCATCAACAACAGGAGTTTGGAAACATCGACGGCCATTTCGGCTACGCTCCTCTGCCGATTAACGATAGATTGTCTTGAGAAAAACGGGCCCGCCGCGTTCTTCTATGCGAAAGTCGATGCGTCCCAGAAGCAGGCCGTGTTCTGTTTCCACATCCACCCGCCATTTGCCGGGGGTGATGTGAAGTTTCCGGGTGACGCCCCGGTAGCCGCCATCGCGGTAGCCGATGATCTCGAAGCCCAGCCGGTCCGTGCTCACCCATTTGTGCTGCCGGGGCAAAAACGTCTGCCAGTGATGGTAGATTTTCTGCCGCAGCCGCGTTGGTGCAAAGACCGCGGTAAAGCAAGAGACCGTGTCACCGGGTGCGTAATGGTAGACGGTGTCGCGGTTCTTGAACGGCTCGTACCAGTGAGGCCGCTCGTACCGCAGGGTGAAGAGACCGGTCTCGGGATTTCGGTCGACGTGGTGGTAGATTCCGCCGGTCTTGAGCGACAGCGGCACCGGCGGGATCCAGTTGAGCCAGTAGAATGCGTTGATCACCGCGTAGGCTGCAAGCACGGAGAACGTCCCGAATTTGAACTGCCGCGCATCCAGCCCGAATCTCCTGTACAGCCAAAAATGCAGGCCGAGCACCAGAAGCAGACTCAGCATCCCGCCGGCCAGGTAAGTCGCGGTACTCATCCGGTGGGTGACTACCGGAATGAAAAAGATGAAAAACGAGAAGCTGGCGACGAAATAGAGGCACAGCAAAAGCGTGTGATTGGAGAGGCGATGGTGGAGAAACTCGTTTGCCACCAGAAGCGCCACGAGGATGAGCAGAAAAATCGCGGTCTTGGTGAACGAGACACTCTGAAAATAGAACACCACATAAGCGCTGAACAACCCGCCCAGGAAGAACTGCAGGCCCATGGGACAGAGATGGGCGTATTTGCGTAGCAGCGGACGAGTCAACCGGCCCGAGCCGGCTAAATGGACCACTGCGATCAGCGCCCCCAGCAGGAGCAGGTAAGCAAGCAGGATCAGATTGTCCAGCATCCGGTCGATCCGCTTGAGGGTCAGGCTATCCCAGGTAAAACCCCCGAAGAAGAACAGGACGGGGTTGAATCGCTCCAGTCGCTGGTACAGGTTTCTCAGTCGCAGGAACACGAGTCCAGGGTCATTTGTGGATATGAAGCCGCAAGTTAGCAAAAGATAGCGCAGAAATCAAGCGTTTTCCACCGTGTCAAATTGTCCCATATCTACTTATTTTATTTTAGGTTGGCAAAAATTCCCTTGACAAATATGAAAAATTTGTTAACTTTACGCAAGCAGTTTTCCTACCTCAGTCAAATCTGCTGCCTGTCTTAAGACAACGCATTTAAGTTTAAGGAATAGAATCATGAAGATTGCCTACATCCACCCTATTTTTCCCGACACACTCTGGAGTTTCCGCGGCATCCGGGCGATCACCGGGGTCAAGACGGCTTTTGCCCCCCTGGGACTCGCCACGGCTATCGCGCTCACTCCTGACGATTGGGAAATCGAGGTCTGGGATGAGGAAATCGAGGCCATAGATTTCGATACCGACGCCGACCTGATCGCGCTCACGGCGTTTAATGTGCAGGCCCGCCGCGCCTATCAAATCGCCGCGGAGTTTAAGAAGCGGGGTAAACCGGTGGTTCTCGGAGGGCCTTACGCCTCTCTTTGTCCCGACCGCGTGCGGCCGTATGTGGATATCGTCGTCTCCGGCGAGTGCGAGTACATCTGGCCCGAGTTTCTGAACGATTTCAAAAACGGCCGGCACAAGGATTTCTATCGCCAGGAGGAAAAGGTGGACATGGCGGATTCGCCGGTGCCCGCGTTCGAGAGGTTCGACGTCGCCGCCTACCAGGCTTTTTACGTGCAGACGACCCGCGGCTGCCCGTTCGATTGCGAGTTTTGCGACATCATCATTACCGACGGCCGGGTTCCGCGCGTAAAAAGCGTCGAACAGGTGATGACGGAGGTGGACAAACTGCGGCGACTGGGAGTGAAGTATGTCACCTTCAGCGACGCAAATTATATCGCCAACACCAAGTTTGCCAAAGATCTGACGCATGCGCTGATCGAGTTCCAAAAGGCGCACGATTACCCGCTAACCCTGGCTTGCGAAGCCACGCTCAACCTGGCGGGCAAAGATGAGATGCTGAGTTTGATGCAGGCGGCGAACTTCGAGACAATTTTCGTGGGCATCGAGTCCCCGCGCAAGAGCAGCTTGTTGGAAACCAACAAGCGTCAAAACACGCACGGCTCCATCGTCGAGGACGTGCACAAGATACAGTCCTACAACATCGTGGTCATCGCAGGCATGATCGTGGGGTTCGACCACGACGACAAAGGGATCTTCCAGGAGCAATTCGACTTTCTGATGGAAGCCGGGATTCCTTTTACCACGTGTGGCATTCTTGTGGCCATCGAAAAGACGCCGCTTTACTACCGGATGCAGCGAGAAGGACGTCTTCTGGAATATGACTATGAAAAACAGAAGGCACACGGTGCTGCGGATGTCAATTTTATCCCGAAGTTGATGAGCGTCGAAGAGGTCAAACGCGGATACAACTGGCTCATTCGCGCCCTGTACGCGTACGACAATTATTCCAAGCGGTTGGTGACGGCCTTGCAGAATTTCACGCCGGGCCTGACGCGCTTTCGGCAAAACAACCCATTTACGACCAAAAAGACGCCGCGGCTCTTGTTCAATATCGCCCGGCATTTTATTTTTACCCGGGATAAGCGGCGCCGTCGCTTCTTTCTCAGAACATTGCGGGAAAGCATGCGCGGTCATTTTTCTGTGCGCAAATTCGTAGAGGCCACCTCATTCATGACCTTGCACAAACATTTTCATGAATACATCAGCAAGACGCACGGCGACCCTGAAACTGTAGGGCCGCGCTCGCCGTTTTACCACGAGGAGCGGACAACCGAGACGGTGACTTTGCCTGCCGAAGAACAGGTGGAAAAGGCAGGGGTGACAACCGCGTGAGGCCAGGCGATTTTATTTTGGCGGACGACTGAACACAAGAAGGCGAATTGAAGGAGACGGTTCGCCTTTTTCTTTTGTGTTAAGACAACCGTGATTCGAAGGAACAACGCAAGAAAGGAATTGGTAGATGGGTGAACAAAGCTTTTTCGACAAATTCCTCTACTGGGCCACCCAGACAGACAACTTCCTGTTCGGTCCCGGGATGATCGCTTTGCTCCTGGGGACAGGGGTGTTCCTCACCTTCGTAACCCGCGGCGTTCAATTTCGCCGGTTCTTCTATTCTCTGAAACTGATTTTTGCCAAAGAGTCGCGCAGCGAGGAAGGCAAAGGGGACATCTCTCCGTTTGCCGCGTTGATGACCGCGCTGGCCGCGACGGTAGGCAACGGCAACATCGCGGGCGTGGGTACGGCCATCGCCATCGGTGGACCCGGCGCGCCGGTGTACATGTGGCTTGCCGGGATTTTCGGGATGGCGACCAAATATGCCGAGGGCTTCCTGGGCGTGCAGTACCGGGAGGTTGCGCCTAACGGCACCATGGCCGGCGGTCCCATGTATTACGTCAAGAATGGTTTGAAAAACAAGCATCTGGGCCGCCTCCTTGGGGCCGCGTTTGCGGTGTGCGGCACCATCGCGTGCTTGATCGGAACGGGCAACATGGCGCAGTCCAATTCCATGGCGGCTTCCCTGGCGAACACGTTCAACCGGGTTTTTCACGGAGGCACGGTTTCGCAGCAGGCGCCGGCGATGTACTACGTGGTGTTCGGGGCCATCATCGCGGTGTTGGTTGGGCTGGTGATCATCGGCGGCATCAAGAAAATCGGGCACGTGTCGGAGAAACTCGTGCCGGGGATGATCATCTTTTACATCGGATTTGCTTTGTGGGTAATTTTCGCGAACCTGAGTCATATCCCGGCCGCGTTTGTTCTGATCTTCAAGTCCGCGTTTGGACTCCGGCCGCTGGTGGGGGCCGCGGTGGGACAGGTGATTCAAAGCGGAGTCAGTCGAGGCTTGCTTTCCAACGAGGCCGGATTGGGCTCCGCGGCCATCGCACAGAGCGCCTCCAGTTCGGAGGAGCCCACCAAAAACGGCCTCATCGCGATGACCGGCGTATTCATCGATACGATTCTGGTGAATACCATGACCACGCTCACCATCGTCTTGACCGGCGCTTACGTCCAGACTCAGGCCTGGCAGGGTTTGAATGCCCCCGACAACATCACCAGCATTTTGGTGACACAAAAGGCTTTTGACACGGTGATTCCCTTTGGTTTCGGCGGCGCAGTGATCGCGTTTTCGTCGTTTCTGTTTGGGTACACCACGTTGCTCGGCTGGTCGTACTACGGTGAGAAGTGCATCGAGTATCTCGGGGGCAGCAAAGTGGTTTTGCCGTTTCGCTACACCTTTATCGCGTTTCTGTTTTTCGGTGCAATTCTCACCCCCGTCGCCGGCAAGAGCCTGAAGTACCTGAACATCGTCTGGAGTTTGGGCAACATCGGCAATGCGCTCATGGCCATTCCCAATCTGGTGGGCTTGCTGTTCCTGGCCGGGATCATCGCCCGGATTACGCGCGAACGCCTCGGCCCCTGAGATGGAGAAACGCTTAGATTTGCGATTTGTGGAAGGGTTTACCCGATGAGCAAGCGCGGACAGATCAAGATCGTGGCTATCGGCGGCAGTGTTCGGCCGGCGAACTACACCTCCAGGGCGTTGAATGTGGTGGTGGAGGAATTCAACGAACATCACGACGTGACCGTTGCGGTGGTGGCCCAGGACCGGGTCGCGGCCTTGCCTTTGCCAGGTATCGGAGGGAACCACCACGGCGCCCGGGAGCTGCAAGAGTTGGTGGCGGCTGCCACAGGTGTCGTCCTCGCGACGCCTGAGTACCACGGCAGCTATTCCAGCGCAATGAAACTGGTGGTGGAAAATCTCGGCTTTCCCTCGGTTCTGTCGGGCAAGCCGGTGGGCCTGTTGGGAGTCGCGTCCGGCCAAATCGGCGCGATCAAAGCGTTGGAGCATCTGCGCAGTGTCTGCAGTCATGTGGGCGCCATCGTTCTTCCGGGACCGGTCTCTGTCGCCAATGTAAACAAAGTATTTGATGACCAAGGCCGGTGCCAGGATGCAAGGATCGAGCGGCGCTTGCGCGGCCTTGCGACCAACTTGCTCGATTACATCAAGGCCAGCATCTGTCCCCGTGCGGCTTTGGAGGAGTTTGTCCGAAACCCATAGCGTGCCGCCATTATGGCTCCATGCACTTCGCAGCAACTTTTCTCCTGCACGCACCTTTTTGTAAAAATGAACTTTTTGTCTTTCCGGTTGTTAATTAGAGCTGGTATATCTAAATTCAGTTAGGGTGTTTCCTGCTGTCTGCGCAAATCCGCGCACAATCATATTGAGTTTTTCGAGAGATACACCATGATCGAACCGAAAATCTTTTATCGCGATTTTGATCACTTGCTGAAGAAGATCCGACAAGGGGAGACCAACAAGGATTTTCTTTGCCACATCCTGCTGGAGGTGCAAAACAGCTTTGGCGAAGCCCTTCATCTGGGCGGCTTGCAGCTCTATGAGGACCGGGGCGATGAGTTCGTTCTCATCGAAAGCTGCGAAAACGGCGCGGCGAAGAACCTCCGCCACCGACTCAAGACAGATTCGGAAGCGGTCAAGCTGGTTTTGAGACATGGCAGCTATATCTACGATGACGGCAAGTTGAGCATTCAACCGGAAATGGGGGGACGCGCCGGGCACGGTATTGCCGCGGCCATGGTTATCCGGAGCGGAGAACGCCGCTGGATCGCGGTCTATAAACTTCGAGCGGGCTGGACACGCGACGAAGTGCTTTTTGCCCTGAACGCCATTCGCACGACCTTGAGCTACCGGCTTTTTTCGCAAGCCATCGAAACCGACCTGGAGCAGGCGGCTGAGATTCAACGAAGCCTTCTGCCCGCCCGGCCGCCGGAGGTCAGCGGGTACCAGATCGCGGTCCGCAGTCAGCCCGCGGAGCTGGTCGGCGGCGATCTCTACGATTTCTTCGAATTCGATGATGATGTGTTCGGCGTGTGCATCGGCGATGCCAGCGGCCACGGCTTGCCCGCAGCGCTTTTGGTACGGGACATCGTGATCGGATTGCGCATGGGGCTGGAAAAGCACATGAAGATGGTCTACACCTTCAAAAAACTCAATGAGGTGATCTACAAGAGCACGTTTTCCTCTCGTTTCGTCTCCCTGTTCTATGCAGATATCGAAAAAGATGGGCACATGATCTACGTTAACGGCGGTCACCCCGCGCCGTTTATCGTCTGCGGCGATAAAATCGAAGAGCTGAAAGCCACCGGCCTGATCATCGGAGCCCTTCCAGACATGACCTTGCACCGCGCCTATGCCAAGCTGGAGCCCAACGCGGTGCTGGTGTTATACAGCGACGGCTTGTTCGAGCGCGAAAGTCAGGACGAGGAGCTGTTCAAGATTCAGCGCCTGCAAGAGCTGGTGAAACAGATTCAGGAATACGACGCCGAGAAGATCGTCGAGGTCGTGTTCCAGAAGATTTTTGAGTTTGGCAGCCGCAGCAAATGGGAGGATGACAGCACGCTGGTGGTGATCAAACGCCTGCCCACCTGATTCTCTCCGACTCCCTCCTTCAGATAAGGTTTTGTCTTACACCGTCGATAATATCTGTGTATTGCCACGCAAAAACTGGGCACCAGGTGAAAAATCGACGGAATTACTACAGGATTCTCCACGTTCAGCCGGACGCACCCGTAGAGGTGATTCGCGCCAGCTACCGGACGCTGATGCGGGAACTGAAACAGCATCCCGACTTCGGCGGTGACCTCTGCCAGGCTCAACTTCTGAACGAGGCTTACGAGACGCTTGGTGACCCCGAAAGACGGCGGGCCTATGACGAGCAGCTTTTTCAGCGCTACACCAAGCAACCGTTGGTTGCTTCGGGCGGCCAGCTCCCTTTGATCACCTACTTTTGCCCGTTTTGCAAACGACCTCT
>CAYQOI010000151.1:0-7834 GCA_964419085.1 uncultured Cytophagia bacterium
GTTGGGCAGGAGATTCCGGCATTCCGCTTCGCTTCAGCCGGAATGACAGGGTGGCTGCGAGAAAGGCTGCAGAGCTTTCCGGCGCTGTCATTCCGGTTTCGCCGCCAGGCGAAGACCGGAATCTCGTCAGAATTTGGGTAGATGCGTTTTAAGTGGTTTTGTCAGTCAGTTGTGCTGCTAAGTCATTATATCTGTGAAACTTAAATCTTAAAGGAGGTCAGGATGAGACGAACGCTGTTTTATGCAATCTGCCTGGGAGGCGTGCTGTTGCTCCTTTCGGCCTGTGACCGCGAAAGCCGGGACGTGCGGCAGGCGCAGGAGAGCATCACCGCCGCGGAACTGGGACAGCACGTCGCGGTGCTGGCATCGGATGAATTTGAAGGCCGCGGGCCGGCTTCCCCCGGGGAGGAAAAGACGATTCAGTTTCTTAAGGAACAATTCCAGAAACTCGGGTTGCAGCCCGGCAACGGCGACAGCTACTTTCAGGAGGTGCCGCTGGTTTCCATTACGGCAAGTCCGGACATCAGCCTGCGGCTGACCGGCCGTGGCAAAAGCAAGGCGCTCGCCTATGCCCGTGACATGATGGTCTGGACCAAACGGGTCGTGGGCAGAGTCTCGCTGAAAAACTCTGACATGATTTTTGTCGGCTACGGCATCGTTGCGCCAGAATACGATTGGAACGATTACGAGGGACTGGACGTCAAGGGAAAGACCGTCGTCATGCTGGTGAACGACCCGGGGTTTGCGACCAAAGATGAGAATTTGTTCAAGGGCCACGCCATGACCTACTACGGTCGCTGGACCTACAAGTTTGAAGAAGCCGCGCGGCAGGGGGCCGCGGCCGCGTTGATTATCCATGAAACCGAGGCAGCGGGCTATCCCTGGGAAGTGGTGGCGAACAGTTGGTCCGGGCCGCAGTTTGACCTGGTGAGCGAAGACAACAACATGTCCCGCTGTGCAGTGGAGGGCTGGCTGACCCACGACAGCGCGCAGGCGCTTTTCCAGATGGCGGGGCAGAACCTGGACGAGCTGGAAAAACAGGCCGCGCAGCGCGACTTTCAGGCTGTGCCTTTGCATGTCCGCGCCTCGGTGACCATCAGGAACGACATCAAACATTCGGTGTCCCACAACGTGATCGCGCTGTTGCCCGGCCGCGAACGCAGCGACGAGGTCATCTTCTACATGGCACACTGGGATCATTTCGGCAAAGATGAGAGCCTGGAAGGCGACCAGATTTACAACGGCGCGTTGGACAACGCCACCGGCACGGCCGGTCTGCTGGAGCTGGCCGAGGCCTTTACAAAGCTCGAGACCCCGCCGCGGCGTTCCGTGGCCTTCCTCGCGGTGACCGCGGAGGAGCAGGGACTGCTGGGTTCCCAATACTACGCCGAACATCCGATTTTCCCGCGCAACAAGACCGTCGCGGCCATCAACATGGACGGATTGAACATCTACGGCAAGATGCGCGACATCACGGTCATCGGATACGGCAACTCGGAACTGGACGACTATGTGGAGGCTGCCGCCAAAGAGCAGGGACGGGTGGTCCGCCCGGACCCCGAGCCGGAGAAAGGCTACTTCTACCGCTCAGACCATTTCAGTTTTGCCAAACAGGGCATTCCGTCTCTCTACACCGATATCGGCATCGACAATGTGGAGCACGGCGAAGCGTGGACCCGGGAACAGTTGGACAAATACACCGCGGAACGGTACCACAAACCTTCTGACGAATACGATCCCAACTGGGATTTGAGTGGGGCAGTGGATGACTTGCGCCTGCTCTTCAAGGTCGGCTACCGGCTGAGCAACGAGGATACCTTCCCGAACTGGCGTGAAGGGACTGAGTTCAAAGCGAAACGGGACGCAGAGATGGCGGCCGGGCTGCAAAGCAGCAAGTGACGTTGGTGCACGGCGGCCGCGAAGGGTGCGGCCGCCCATGGATGAAATTTCGTTGACAGAGTGGAATAGATTTGCTATCTTAGCTCCAAGGACCTCGCCAAAGGAGGGAGCGATGCGGATCAACTTCAATGGATCCCCCAACCCCACGCTCGGTGTTGAGTTGGAACTCCAAGTACTCGACCCCGAAAGCAAGAACCTGGTCTCCGGCGCGCAGCAGATCATGGCTGCTGCCAACGGCGACAGCCATGTGAAACCCGAGCTGATTCAATCCACGATTGAGCTGAACACCGACGTGTGTTCCAACATCTCGGCGGTGAGGACTGACCTTTCGGAGCGTCTTCAGGGGCTTCTGCAGATCTGCGACGAACTGGGCTACGAACTCACCTGTGCGGGCACGCATCCGTTTTCCAAATGGGCGGAACAGGACATTACGCCCAAGGACCGCTACCACATGCTGGTGGACCGTTGTCAGTGGCCCGCGCGGCGGCTGATGATCTTCGGGTTGCATGTGCATGTGGGTGTGGCCAGCGGCGAAAAGGCCATCGCGATTTTCAATTCGCTTTCCACATTCTTGCCCCACCTGCTGGCGCTGTCGGCCAGCTCTCCGTTTTTCGACGCCGCGGACACGGGCCTGGCGTCTACCCGGGTCAAGATCTTCGAGACCCTCCCCACGGCAGGCCTGCCGTACCGGTTGTTGAACTGGGCGGAGTTCCAGCGTTTTATGATCACGCTGGTCAACGCAAAGGCCATCGAAAGCATCCGCGAGGTGTGGTGGGACATCCGGCCGCACCCTGGATTCGGCACCGTAGAGATCCGCGTCTGCGATGGCGTTCCCACGTTGAACGAAGTGATCGCGCTCACCGCGTTCATCCAGGCGTTGGTGGTCTGGCTCAGCGAACAGTACGACGAAGGCATGTACCTGCCCCTGCATCGTCACTGGATCGTACGGGAGAACAAATGGCGCGCCGCGCGCTGGTCCGTCGATGCGGAGATCATCACCGACGAGGACGGCAATCTCAAGCCGCTTGCCGAGGACATCCAGGAACACCTGGAGCTTCTGGCGCCGGTGGCGAAACGTCTGGGCAGCCACAATGAACTGATGTTCATCAAAAAGATGATGAAAATCGGGCCGAGCTTCAAACGGCAACGCAAAGTTTTTGCCGAGTCAGGCGACTATAAAGAAGTCATGAGTACGCTGGTGAAAGAGTTCCGAGAAAATGTCCTGATCTCGGGTTGAGATTTCAGAATTCCCAAAGGTGCCGGCCTTATGGCCGGTTTTTTTGTGTTTGGTTGTGAAATAGCGAGGCGAGGATGGCGAAAAAACTGAGCCATGTCGATGACCAAGGACGGGCCACGATGGTCGAGGTGACCGAAAAGAAGGAGACCGTCCGGGAAGCGGTGGCACACGGCTTTGTGCAACTGTCCCAGGAGGTGTTGGAGTTGATTCGGGCCGACAAATTGAAAAAGGGCAATCCCATCGAGGTGGCGCGAGTGGCCGGCATCATGGCCGCAAAGCAAACACCTGCGCTGATTCCCCTCTGTCACCCCCTGCTTCTCACAAAAGTGGATGTGGAGATCGAGCTCACCGCCAGCGGTGCGGAAATCGTCAGTCGTGTGGTCTGCGTGGGCAAGACCGGCGTCGAGATGGAGGCCCTCACCGCGGTTTCGGTGGCCGCGTTGACGCTCTACGACATGTGCAAGGCGGTGGACAAAAAGATGGTGATCGGGGAGATCTATCTGGAAAAAAAGAGCGGTGGACGCAGCGGGACGTTTGTGCGAGAAGGCGCCTGAATGTAGTCGATTTGGGTAGGGATTTCGCGGTTGCTTTTGTGGGCTTTTTTTGTTAAAATAGAAGTCGTTTACGCGGACAGCAGAAATGGAAACCGGAATCGTATGGGAGTAGCTCAGAGATGAAAATCACGGGAAAAGTTCACAAATATGGCGACAACATCGACACCGACGTGATCATACCGGCACGGCACTGTGTGAGCATTAAGGAAGAGGACCTGGCCGCGCACTGCCTGGAGGATCTCGACGCGGAGTTCGTCAACAAGGTTCAACCCGGCGACATCCTGGTGGCGGGCAAAAACTTCGGATGTGGCAGTTCCAGGGAAAATGCCCCCATCGCCATCAAGGGCGCGAAGGTAGGGTGTGTGGTGGCAAAATATTTCGCGCGCATTTTTTACCGCAACGCCATCAACATCGGCTTGCCGATCCTGGAGTGTCCCGAGGCCGTGGATGGCACCGACGCGGGCGATATCCTGGAAATCGATCTCAAGGCCGGGACGATCTACAATAAAAGCAAGGATCAGACCTTTCAAGCCGCTCCGTTTCCGGAAACCATGCAGGAAATAATCAATATGGGCGGGATGGTTAACTATGTCAAAAATCGAATCGGAAGCAAAGGATAAAAGGAGTTAGACATGAGCGAACATGACGTTGTTTTTCTCTCCGGTGTGCGTACGGCGTTTGGGTCCTTTGGCGGAGCGCTGCGCAATCTGAGCGCCATCGAGCTGGGCACCATTGCGGCCAAGGCCGCGCTGGAAAAAGCCGGCGTGTCGCCGGATGCCATCGGTCACGTGGTTTTTGGAAATGTGTTGCAGACATCTGCAGATGCCATTTACATGGCGCGACATATCGGGCTGAAAGCGGGGGTGCCCATCGAAGTGCCCGCGCTGACCGTGAATCGATTGTGCGGTTCGGGTTTCGAGGCTATCGTGCAGGGCGCCCGCATGCTCAAGCTGGGCGAAGCGGATTTTGTGCTCGCCGGCGGAACCGAGAGCATGAGCCAGGCCCCCCACGTGATCCGTGGGGCCCGCTGGGGACTTCGCCTCAACGCGGGCAAGCTGGAAGATTATCTGTGGGAGGCGCTCCTGGATCCGTACTGTGGTTGCCAGATGGCCATGACCGCAGAAAACCTGGCGGACAAGTACGGCATTTCTCGCACCGATACGGACGAATATGCCTTTCTCAGTCAGATGCGCACCAAGGAAGCGTGGGAGTTGGGCCGGATGGCCGAAGAGGTTGTGCCGGTTGAGATAAAGAGCAAAAAAGGCACCGTGATTTTCGAGCGAGACGAACACATGCGGCCGGAAACCACCCGCGAGGGGCTGGCGAAATTGCCGCCGTACTTCAAGGCGGACGGCACGGTGACCGCGGGCAACGCCAGCGGCATCGTGGATGGCGCGGCTGCACTGGTGCTCACCACCATGGCGAAGGCGGAAGAACTGGGGCTGAAGCCCCTGGGCCGACTCATCGCCTGGGGAAACGCCGGGGTGGAACCATCGATCATGGGCATCGGACCGGTAGACGCCAGCAAGATCGCGCTGAAAAATGCCGGCATGAGCCTGGAGCAAATGGACCTGGTGGAGATCAACGAGGCGTTCGGCCCACAGTATCTGGCCGTGGAGAAGGCGCTGGGTCTGGATCGCGACAAAACGAACGTCAATGGCGGTGCCATCGCCATCGGGCATCCCCTCGCAGCTACCGGCGCCAGGCTCACGCTGACCATTTTGCACGAGCTGCGCCGCCGGGGCGGAAAGTTCGGGCTGGCGTCTGCGTGCATCGGCGGCGGACAGGGCATGACTGTCGTCGTCGAAGCGCTCAATTGAATCTGCATGAAATAAGTCGTACACGTGTGACGCAAAAAACGCAAATGGAGGAAGGTTCATGACCATCAAAACTGTGGGTGTTCTCGGTGCCGGTCTCATGGGCTCGGGAATTGCCCAGGTTGCTGCAGCCAGCGGTTACAAAACCATCGTCCGGGAAATCTCGGACGACCTGGTGAACAAAGGCTTGTCCAAAATCGAGGGTTTTCTGGGCAAAGCCGTGGAAAAAGGGAAAATGACGGCCGAGCAGAAGGACGCGACGCTGAAGAATCTGACCGGCACCACGAAACTCGAGGATTGCCGTGACTGCGATCTGATCATCGAGGCGGTGACCGAGGACATCAATGTCAAGAAGGAGATTTTCCAGAAACTCGATGCCATCTGCCCCGCGGACACCATTTTCGCCAGCAACACCTCTTCGCTGACCATCACCGAGATGGCAGCGGCCACCGACAGGCCGGAAAAATTTGTGGGCTTGCACTTTTTCAATCCCGTGCCCATCATGAAGCTCGTGGAGGTGGTGCGCACGATTCAGACCAGTAAAGAGACGTTTGAGACGGCGTTTGCTTTTGCCAAATCGTTGGGGAAAGAGCCCATCGCGTGCAAAGACAACTCAGGCTTCGTGGTCAATCTGCTGCTGGTCCCGTATCTGCTCGGCGCCATTCGCGCGGTGGAAAACGGGGTGGGCTCCATCGAAGACATCGACAAAGGCATGACGCTGGGCTGCGGCCATCCCATGGGGCCGTTAACGCTGCTGGATTTCGTAGGTCTCGACACAACCTACTACATCGCCAACATCATGTTTGACGAGTACCGCGAAGCGCAGTATGCCCCACCACCGTTGCTCAAGAAAATGGTACAGGCCGGATTCTACGGCCGGAAGTCAGGCAAGGGGTTTTACGACTACTCTGGCGACAAGCCGGTGCCCAATGACCTTGGACTCTAAAGCGAGACTTGGAGGCGCAAATGGGGTACAATTATCTTCTCTTTGAAAAGAAAGACCGGGTCGCCAGGCTCACCATCAACCGGCCCGAGGTGCTGAACGCCCTCAATTGGCAGACCATGGAGGAGATTCGGTCGGCGCTCGGGGAGGTTCGGGAGGACCCTGAGGTAGGTGGCGTGATCGTCACTGGCGCGGGAGAGAAATCGTTTGTGGCCGGCGCGGATATCAAGGAGTTGGCCACCAAAGATCCGGTGGCCGCCAAGGAGTTCTCTGTGGCCAGCCAGCAGATCCTGCAGGTTATCGAGCATTTCCCCAAGCCGGTGATCGCCGCAGTGAACGGGTACTGTCTCGGTGGCGGATGTGAGCTGGCGCTGGCCTGCCACATGCGCGTGGCTTCGGAGAACGCCAAATTTGGGCAACCCGAAGTGAACCTGGGCATCATCCCGGGAAATGGCGGCACCCAGCGCCTGCCGCGGTTGGTGGGCAAAGGCATCGCGTTGGAGCTGATTCTCACCGGCAACATGATCGACGCCGGCGAGGCCTATCGCATCGGGTTGGTGAACAAAGTCGTGCCACAGAGCGAGCTTTTAGCCGCGGCCGAGGGGATTCTCAAGACCATTTTTGAGAAAGGCCCGGTGGCGGTGAAGCTCAGTTTGGAAGCGGTGAACCGGGGACTGAACATGACGTTGGAAGAGGGGGTAAACCTGGAATCCAATCTGTTCGGCCTGTGTTTTTCCACCGAAGACATGAAAGAAGGCACGCAAGCTTTCATCGAGAAAAGGAAGCCAAACTTCAAGGGTAAATAGCTGGGGAGGTTATCCTCATGGATAATCCGAATGAACGCGATCTGATCTACGATTGGAATCTGCACGACGAGAGCGGATTCCACCCTGGGGAGCCCATCCAATTCGATGATGAAACGCTGCGCGACGGCTTGCAGTGTCCGTCCGTCACCGATCCGCCCATCCACGACAAAATTGAGATTCTGCACTTGATGGACCGACTCGGCATCCACACCGCGGCTTTGGGGTTGCCCGGCGCGGGGCCCCGTGCGGTGGAAGATGTGACCCGCCTGGCGGAGGAGATCGTAAACAGCAAACTTCGGATTCGGGGCAATTGCGCCGCGCGCACGGTCGAGGCCGATATTATCCCCATCATCGAGATCTCCCAGAAGGTGGGGTTGCCCATCGAGGCGTGTACCTTCATCGGCTCCAGTCCCATTCGCCAGTTCTCCGAGAACTGGGACATGGATTTTCTCCTGCGCCAGACCGAGAACGCGGTGAGCTACGCGGTGAAACACGACTTGCCGGTAATGTACGTGACCGAGGACACGGTGCGCGCCAAGCCCGAAGACATCCGGCGGCTCTACACGACAGCCATCAAC